>DYJU01000010.1 GCA_020722985.1 Candidatus Methylomirabilis sp. | reverse complement strand
ATTTTTTGAAATACGTTTAGATGCCGTCGGACAGGTTAAAAGTTATGCCTCTGGTAAGAAAACACTGTGGTAGTCATTCTCAGGAAGCCGAAAGAGGAATGTAAAATAGGAAATAAGGGTATATAAGCATGACGAAGCAATCTGGCAGTTGAAAACGGAAGAAGAAGACAATACGAAAAGGCATTTGGTAATAAAATCAAGATTGCTTTGTTAGGCTCATTTAGCGTGGCAGTAGAAGGCAAAGGTTAACGTTCGCCTGACCTCGCAATGATAAAGCAAAAGATTTATATTTATATATGGACCAATTTTGTTCTACCGATGGCTAAACTATTACAAAAATTTTACTTCAGGTTGTCCCTGCATGTGGAGATGGTGCAACTGCTGCCTTTTCGCAATATAACATATTGAAAATTTATAGGATTTTTACTCTTTAAATCTTTCACTTAAATTTTTACTAACAAGAAAATTTATTCCATCAAAAACAGAAAGAGAAAAACCTTGAATTATAATTCCAGCCCCATGCCCTTTTATTTCATCATTTCCCAACATATACATTGCTGAACCAATGCCAATAATTCCTAAATCAATAAAAAATTTAAAACCCAAAATCTCCTGAAATTTTTGCTTAAATTTTTCTTTATCAAATTCACTTTCTTTTTTTCCTTCAATTAATCCTTTTACCCACATTGCAGCCCCTATCTCAGCGGCACCCCATATTGTATTTTGTATTCCTAAGGATTTTGTCATTCTTTCATTGCCATTCATAAGTAAAATTCCTGTTCCTGTTGATATTATTCCCCATGAAAGCAAAATATTGCTGGCAAAATCTGTATGCGTCATCACATCATAAACTGTTTTGTTTTCTATTGTTACTTTAACTATCCTCTTCATTTCATTTTTGGATGTATCGTTTAAATCTTTATCCTCAGCATAAATAAAACCAGATAAAAAAATAATAATAATAAATTTAAATAATTTTTTAATTATTTTTCACCTTCCTTTTTTATTTTGTCTAATTGCTTGATTAATTTAATTTTTCTTTTTTCTTTTATTTCTTTTCTCTCCATATCTTCAATCTGCTTTCTATAATATGGTTCCAATTGCATCATTTTATCAATTAATTTTTTTTGTTTTGGAGTTAAACTCTTAAATTTATTTGGATTATTATTCATAATCTTTTTTAAATTTTCAATTCTTTCTATTCTTCTTTTTAATTTATATTTCTTAATTTCTCCTTTATTTCGCATCTCTCTAACAAATTCAATTTTTTTTCTTAAATCTTTTATTTCTTTATATCTTTTAATAAAGTCCCTGCCCAAATTTTTAGGTTTTTCAGGAATTTTTAACTTTTTAACAATTTTGGTTTCTTTATCTTTATCAAGTATGATTTTATGTAAAATATTGCCATCCATATCAACAGATGCAACTTCTACTTTTCCATCATATACTCCAACTCTTTCTTCGTCACCTGCTTCTACTATAAATTCAGTTCCTTTTACAGCAGCAGCTGCTAATTTTGTCTTTATTGTAAATTCTTCATCTACTGTCAATTTTTTTACAATCGCAATTACTTTTCCTTTTAGCAAGTCAAGTAATGTTTTATTATTTTTTCCCTTTTTTAAATCCTTGATCACTATACTACTGTTCGGGTCAAGTTTAATTAAAGTAGCATCATCAAAAACAATTTCTGCTCTGCTGCCTAATTCTGTTATAACACTATCACCTTCATAAAGCGGTAAATAAATATCCATAATTACCTCTGCTATATCTTGTCCTTTTCTTTTTATAAGGCATTCCCCCTCATAGTCATTTATATAGGCAATAGAATAATCTTCTGAACTTTCTGCTTTAATATTAAAATCATATAAAAAGAAAATAATTCCTGGAATAAGTAATACCACAATTTTTTTTATATATTTCATTTTTTCTCCTTAAAAAAATTTTAATATTTTAAAAGTTTTTTGTAACAGTTTAGCCATTGGTAAAACAAAATTAATCATTAAATTTTTTCTGTTATCATTTTAAAGTCAGGCGAATTATAATTTTTGTCTTCCATTCCACCTTATATTTCGCATGACAGAGCAATCTTGTTTTTATTATCTGCTGCTTTTTAGTCTTGTCTTCTTCCGCTTTCAACAGTAAGATTACTTCCTTAAGTTTCATATTACCCTTATTTTTCCCTTCTATGCTCCTCTTTCGGCTTTCTGAAAATGACACAGTCAGGTGTTTCCTTACTGTTAGCCACACTTTTACAAGTGGACTTCTGGCGACTAAACTATTAATTAAATTAGACGCAAATTTACAATAAAAAGTTCACAATTATTATACATAAATTTATCTAAACTTTAAATAATAAATATATTCCCTGTATAAAAAACCAGATAGAAACAAAAATACCTGCTATTCTGCCTGCATTTCTCAAATTTTCTACTTTTGCTGCAAAATTTAAAAAAATAAATGGTAAAATATATAATGCTGTTCCAAAGAAAAAAAAGATAAAAAACAAAATACTTTTTAAAATATTAGCCGATGAAACTCCATAAGAAAAAGCTGCAATTAAAGGCGGACAAAAATTAAAACCATTTAAAAAACCGGTTAAAAAAGGTATCCTGTCAGTTACTATTTTTGCATTAACATTCAAAAAATTAAGTTCAAATGTTAATCCAAAACTATGTAAAAATAAAATAAATGACGATAATATTAAAAAAAATGAATATATTCTGCTGGACAAATGAAATTCGTTCAGGGTAAGTCCGAGTATTGAAGATATAATCCCGATTATCAAATATGCCGATAACCTGCCTGCCAGATATTCTAATATCAATCCGAAATTTTTATTTGTATTTCTATGCTCAGAAATAAAAAATGGAATTAAATAAGGACAACATATTATGAGACAGTTTATTCCGGCAGATAAACCAAGTAAAAAACCATTTATTGTTTCCATAAGTTTACCGGTTTAATATTATGATAAGTGCTTCAGGGATAAAAAATGAAGATATTGTTCCACCTAAAATTATTGCAGATAAAATAAAAAAATAATAATTATAAACATTGAATTGTTTATTTATTGTTAATTTAATTGCGTTTTCTTTACATTTTTCAATACATAAAAAACATTTTGTACAATAATTATTTACTTTATATTCATTGTTTATTGCAAACGATGGACAAACTTCAATACATTTTCCACATTTAACGCATATATCATTTATAATTTCAATCTTAAAGGGATTTATTCTGCCTGCAATTGATATAAATGCTCCAAAAGGGCAGATAAAAGAACAAAAGGTTCTTTTTTTAATAAAAAGCGGTAATAAAATTAAAAAAATAATTCCAATTAACAAAAAAATAATGATTTGCATCTTATAAATATAAGTATCTGAATTATTTAAAATTGATGTTGTCATTTTTAATGGACAGAACCATATACAAAAAACTGGTTCCATTAAAACCAGCGAAGAAAGCATTAAAAAAATTAATAACCCCAGTGGTAAATCTCTTAGTTTTGGGGATATACTTTTAACTTTAAAAATTGGTTTTTTCAATATTTTGCTAATACCTTCATCTATTCCACCGTAAAAACACCCCCAGGAACAAAAACCCTGCCCTATGCTTAAAGTTGAAAAAATGTAAACTATACCAAGTGTGTAAAATCCCCATTTATCCCAGCCATATAAAAAAAGTGCTTTTAACTGGTCAAAAAATGTAATAAAAAAATTAGAAGTCAGGGCAATATGACAAAATGGAACTTCCGGGATATTTCTTTGTGGAGCTATAAAAAAATTTCCAGTTATTCCCCATAATTTAAATTTATAAACGATTATAAAACTTATTGCTGATGTTATAAAAAAAATACTCCTGTAAAGAGAAATTTTTCCTGTAAAAAAAATTAAAAATGTAATTAATCCTAAAAAAAACGAATAGATAACTTTCATAGTTAAATAATTTATCCCTCTTTTTTCAGAAAATAAAAATAAAATCATAAAAAAAATAAAAATACCAAAACTGATAAAAAAACTTTTAATTGCTGATAATTTTACCATTTGCTTATAAGATATTATTACCTGTTTCTTTTATAACCCAATTAATATAATCCTTATTCCCTGTATTTATATCAAACGCTATTATTTCTGGTATCGTATAGGGATGTATTTTTTTTACATAATTTATTAATTTTTTTACCTTGCTTTTAGCTGTCTTTATAATAAGTAAAAATTCACCAGATTTTTCTATTTTCCCTTTCCACCAGTAAGTTGATTCTATATTTTTAACACAATTTACACAGGCCGCCAGATTATTTTTTAATAACTCCGAAATAATCTTTTGAGCATTTGTCTTTTTGTCAACTGTTATAAATTCTACGCTTATCTTTGGCATAATTTCACCTTTTTAATTTTATTCACAAACAACTCTATCCCTTCCTCTTTTCTTTGCTTTATAAACATTTTCATCTGCTCTTTTTATAACTTTAGCAATCTCAGTAATACCTTTTTCAGTTCCGGCAACACCTATACTTAATGTTACCGAAATTGTTTTGCTCCTTGCTTTAATTTTTAATCTTTTAACCATCTTTCTTATTTTTTCTGCATGGCTTTGTGCTTCATCATCAATTTTATTTTTTAAAAAAACTATTATTTCTTCTCCACCATATCTGCAGGTAATCCCTTCTGGCAAGGAATTATTTCTTATTGTTTGTGCAACATTATATAAGACTATATCTCCTGCTTCATGCCCATATGTATCATTTACCTTTTTAAAGTGGTCTATATCACACATCAATATACTGAAATCTTTTCCCAATCTTAATTCGGTGATTCCCTGTATTATATTATTCATATATTGTCTGTTATAAATTTTAAGCAATGGATCATAGTGCGCTTTATGATGAAGACAATTTAGCCAGTGGGCAAACATTCCAACAATAATAATTATCGCCATAACTGGTAAAGTAATTTTTACAGGCCAGTAATTATCAGCATTTAATGCGCAATAAAAACACATAATTGATATTGCAATTATTATACTCCCATAGTTGTGTTCTTCTTCAATATTATATATTGAAAGTAAAAAAGCGATAATTAAAATAAAAAAATTTAGTATTTGATAGTATTTGTTAAAGGTAAAAACAAATTTTGTTGCAAAAATATCAGGTTTGCTGCCAATGAATTTACCAGAAATAAAAAATAGAATATAAAGATAAAAAATTATATTTATTATTAGCATAAATAATGAATATTTTTTCCCGTCCTCATAATTAATCGTAGGCTTTGCATATGTTACAAAAATTAAATTAAAGTTAAATACCGTGATTAAAAATGCAAGTGCAAAATGCCCTGGGGCTTCAAGGGCTTTCTGGTAAAAATTAAAATCCATTCCAAAAACCTGTAAATTTACAGGCATGTTATTTGTTATAAGTAAAAAAATTATATAATATGCAATTAATAAATATCCTGTTAAAAGTATTTTAAATTTATATATTTTGGGATATGATATTTGAGCAATTAAAAAAACAAAAAATGCAAGGAAAATTAGAATTAAATTATACCAGAACAAATAATCTTTCAAAAAAATTATAAGTCTGCCCTTAAAAAATATGAAAGACCCCTGTATTAATAAAATACTGATAAAAGCCGCTATAACATACTCAATATGATATTTTTTTAAGAAATTTTTAAGGTCATTTTCCATATCATTCCTCTTTATTATTATCTTTAAATAAAATAACAGAATAATAAAAGAATGTAAAGTTTAAAAGTTTTATATTTTTTTTATTGACTTATGTTGTAAAAATACAGTAAAATTGATACAATTATAAAATAGGAGGTTTGTTATGAAATTTCTTAAATTTATTTTTATATCTCTATTCATTTTGGTTTGGACAGGTTTAATTTTAGCTCAAACTGATACCCCAACTGAAACAGTAACAGATACTGTTTCCCCCACCGAAACTTATACTGAAACTATATTGGATACCGCTACCCCTACAGAAACCTATACTGAAACTAATACATTTACAATCACAGAAACCCCTACAATTACACAAACTCCAACCAATACTTCAACACCAACACCGGCTATCCCGCCGAATAAAATAATAGCATATCCTAACCCTGCTTATGGCGAAAAAATAGTTATTGCTTATCCTTTACCTAAAAATAGGAACCCCAAACAGGTAACTATTGTTATCAATTCGGTAGATGGAAGCGAATCTGGAAGAATTTATGATTTTTCGCCAAACGGATATACTGAATTTAATATAAAAAATTTAGCACGTGGTATTTATATTTATAAAATAAAAATTGACTATACAGATGGTTCTTCCGAAAAATTACCGCATAAAAAATTCGCTATAATAAAATAATCGGAGGAAAAAATGAAAAAATTTATTTTTGTTTCTTTTTTAATTGTTTTATTTTCTGGAATTTTATTTGCAGATCCTGATGTTATTGAAAAATATGATGATTCATCTAACGTTGCAGCAAAATATCTTGATTTAGTTGCAGGTGCCGCAGGTGCAGGTATGGGAAATGCATATATTGGTCTTGCAAATAATGCCTGCTCTATTTTTTGGAACCCGGCGGGGCTTGCCAATATGCAACGCATAAGTGGCGAATGGAATGTTTTTATTTCACATAATATCTGGATAATGAGCATGATGGCTGATAATATTGCCATAGCAAAAAAATTTGAAAAAATAGGAATCTTTGGACTTGGTCTTACTTATTTTAACGCAGGTTCCCTTGAAAAATATGATATTGATGAAAATAATAAATATGTTGAAAAAGGCACTTTTACCCCTTATGTATTAACTGGAATTCTTTCATATTCAAATTCTATGGACAAAGATATTGATTTTGGTGTTAATCTCAAATATATAATTGACAATATTGATAATAGTATTTCAAATACTTTTTCATTTGATATTGGCATCAGATATTTTTCTCCTATAAAAAATCTTAATTTTAATTTATTTGCTAAAAATTTTGGTGGCAAATTAGGTGATTTTATTTTAGCAAAAGAAGTTTCTTTTGCTATTTCCTATTCTCTTGATATAAATGATTATTTATTAAACTTTGATTATGATATATGTGGCGAAGTAAATAATAATCCTATTTATCGTTTTGGAATAGAAGTTAAAACCCCTTATATTTTAATTTTAAGAACAGGTTATCGCACTGATAACTCTCTTATAACGGAAGGTTTCAAAGATATAAATTTTGGTATAGGTATTGAATCTGATAACAAAATTATTGATCTTTCTTTTGAACCTTATGGAGAACTTGGAAATTCTATTCAGATATCAATAACCGGTTCATTTTGAATCTCATGTTAAAAACTGTTGATTTTGACAGAACGCTTATATTGACTTCCCCGCATTATTATTCTTTACTTGTAACAATTAGCAAAGATAAAAAAATAGATGTTATGGGATTATCCTGGTTTATGTTTACATCTTTTTCTCCGCCATTACTTGCGGTATCTGTAGGAAATACACGTAATACATATAAAAATCTAAAAGAAGTCCCTGAATTTTCTCTTTGTTTTCCAAAACCTGAAATTGCTGAAAAAGCAATTCAATGTGGAATGTTTTCTGGAAAAGATATGGATAAAATAAAAGAATTAAAACTTGAAACTTTAAATTCCGCTAAAATAAATCCACCTATTATTAAGGATTCTATAGTTGCATATGAATGCGAGGTTATGAACTCGTTTGCCACAGGAGATCATAGTATTTTTATTGGGAAAATAAAAAATTATTTAGGCGATAATGATGCATATGAGCATATCTATGTTAAAGACGGTTATTCTACTACTATTTCAATACGATATGATATAAAATAAATTTTATTCATTTTCTATTTGCAAATTATATTCCTTTATCTTTCTCCACAAAGTTGACCGAGAAATTCCAAGAATTCTTGCAACTTTGGTATGATTGTTTCCATATCTTGCAAATGCTTTTAAAATAATTTTTTTTTCAATTTCCGCCAAATTCAACTCTTTATCTTCTATGGTTTTTTTATCTTCCTCTGTATCTTCCCTATGTTCTTCTAATTTCTCAAACAGAGATAAATTTTGTATATTCTGCGGCAAATCCTCAACTTTTATCATTTCGTCCTCGCTAAAAATAACAGCATGTTGAATAATATTTTCAAGTTCTCTTATATTTCCAGGATAATCATAATGCATCAAAATACACCTTGTTTTTTGATCTATTCCAATAATATTTTTCTTATTTATGATATTATATTTTTCTATAAAAAATCTTATAAGCAATGGTATATCATCTTTTCTTTCTCTTAACGGCGGAATATTTATCTGTATAACATTGAGTCTGAAAAATAAATCTTCCCTGAATTTTTTTTCCTTTATAAGTTGTTTTAGATCCTGATTTGTTGCAGCTATTATTCTCACATTCACCTTTTTTAATTTTTCTTCGCCTAATGATCTTAATTCCTTATATTCTATTACCCTTAATAATTTAGCCTGCAAATTTAAACTTAAATCTCCTATTTCATCTAAAAAAAGTGTTCCATCATCTGCAAGTTCAATCAATCCTTTTTTATCTGCTGTTGCTCCGGTAAAAGCCCCTTTTTTATAACCAAAAAGTTCTGATTCCAAAAGATTCTCAGGTATTGCAGCACAATTTACAGTTATAAAAGCAGCACTGGATCTATTACTTAATTCATAAATTGCACGAGCCACAAGTTCCTTCCCTGTTCCGGTTTCTCCCGTTATAAGTATATTACTATCATTTTTTGCAATTTTTTTTATTAAATTCTTTATTTTAATTATTTTTTCACTTTTTCCAATGAATTTATTCTCAAAATATTCCAGATTATAAATCTTTTGTTTCTCAAGTTTCTCAAATATTTTATTTAGAATAAATTGTAATT
Organism: Candidatus Methylomirabilis sp.; assembly: GCA_020722985.1. Lineage (GTDB taxonomy): Bacteria > Oederibacteriota > PGYV01 > PGYV01 > DYJU01 > DYJU01. The sequence continues at coordinate 32,476 of DYJU01000010.1, read as the reverse complement.
CATTTAAATTTATCGGACTTTGAATATAATAAAAATTATTTTTATCTGCAATTTCTATTGCTTCATCTATTTTATCCCTAACCATAACTATTATCTTTAAATCTGTAAATTCTTCTTTAAAAAATTTTACCAGATTCAATTCATACTCTTTTATTAAATCAAGATCAATTATCAATAAATCAAATTTTTCCGATTTAACCCTATTTATCAATTCAGAAACATCTAATAAGATGTAAGAGGAATACTTATTTTTTTGTAAAAAATTATTAATTATAATTGCTTCTTCATTATTTTGAGTTACAATTAAAATTTTTTTCATTTTCTCAAAACCTCTTTTTCCATTTTAATAAGCAAATCTCTTAATTGCTTGTCATCTTTAAAAAGTTGAAGCCCTTGCTTAATTGTTTCTATTGCACCTTTTTTATCACCTATTTTATATTGTGTAAAAGCTATATAAACATATATTTCTGGATTTTGCGTTTCATTTTGAGACAGTTTAAAATATTCTAATGCTTTTAAATAATTCTCTGTTTTAAAATAATACACTCCTATATTTCTATATATTATATCAATTTTATATTTTTTTTCAATTAAATTTTCATATAATAATTTAGCAATCTGATAATTATTGTTATTCATAAATTCATTGGCTTTTATTAGCATAATTTCATATTTTTCACTATCATTTAGTTTTGTAAGTATATCATTGATTTTAGCAATATTCTCACTCTTTTTACTGCCCTGTAGTTTTTTCATAAAACTTTTAATTTTAGTTAAAAATCCTGTATAATAGCATAGTAATATTCCTTCTTCTAAAATAAATGCATCGTTTGTTTTTTCACATGCTTTTATAATATATATTAATTGATTATAAATATCATTTTTACCTTTATATGCTAAAGAAATATTGTAATAAATATTAGATTCTGGTTTATCAATTGGAAATAATAATGCCTTTTTATATAAATTTATTGCGTCATCAAATTTACCATATGATGAAAGTTCATTTGCCTGATTTACCATACTAACAGGATACCACCCAATTAAATCTCTATTCATTTTATTTAAAATACAAAATTTTTCATATATTCCTCTGTATGAATAGAGTTTAAAAATTTCAGATGAAAATATTTGTCTTTTATCTGATAATTTTAACAATATACCTTTTTGATTTTTAATCATGTTAATATCAATTTCATTTAATCTGGGAAAATAATTGCTAAGATAAATATTAACTTTTGATTTATAAAATTCAATTATATTTTTTATATTATTATTAGTGTCAAATGGTTTCATTTTAATGTTATCATATTTTTTTATGAAATCATCTATTCCCCATTTAAATATTAAAAAAGAAACCGTAACAAATTTTATATCCTGTCTTATTTTTTTTATATGTTGAAAATAATATACTGGCATTAAATTGTAATCACCATCACCTATATAACAACCATCTTTATCAACTGTTTCTAAAATATTTTTCCCATAATCGTATAAAATATAATCCCTGCTATTATTATTCTTTATAAAATTATTTTTAAATATAATTAAAATAAAAATAAAAGAAAATAATATTATTATTGTTTTATATAATTTATGCTTTTTGTAATTAAGAGTTACATTTAAACCTATTATTATCAAAATAAAAACAATATATTCAGCCGGCAGTAAAAAAATATCCATTTGCCATAATAAATCTTTTTGTGTTCTATTATAAAATATAACAGCAAAAACTATAGTAAAAAAAATTATCAAATAAAAAAGTAAATTCTTTTTGTTATTTTTAAATAAATGTATTATTCCAATTATTGAAAAAATCCATAACAAATTATAATTTGTTATATATAATTTAATAAACTCTTTTACCTGATATAAAATAACTTCTATACCCGGTTTTACAGGATAAATATACCCTTTACGCAATACTACCCATAAAAAATTTTTTATGTTAGAAGGATCACCCCAGTTTAAAATCGGCTCTGTCTTTGCCCTGATAAATAAAAACAAATACGGCGATATTCCGACTATAAAAAATAATAAGATAAAAAAATATTGCTTTAATTTTATTTTACTGATATTCTTTATAAAGAAAAAAATTAAAAATGGAAAAAAAATTATCATGCTTGGCCAGTGATTTGAAAGCGATAATCCATAAATATAGAGAAATAAATAAAAATACTTATTTCTATAATTTTCAATAATTTTGATTGCGAGATCAGTTAGAATAACAAAAAATAAAAAATTTAAAATATATATTCCGCCTTTGGCTTCTATTGCCTGATTCCAGAACAAAAAACTAAAAGAAAGTATAAATATTGAAATAAAACTCACAAATCTTTTTTCAAACAAATTAATTCGTCCATTTATTATTCTATTTTTTACAAAAAAATAAGAAATAAATAATATTATGATAGAAAGAAAAATTGAAAATAAATTTACTCTAAAATTTGGGTTGGCAAGTGGTATTAAAGTAAATATTTTAGCTATTAAAGTAAATAATGGATAACCAGGAGGATGTCCTATGCCAAGCGTAAAAGCGGCTATTGAGGTTTCCGGCGAATCATTATTTTTAAAAACTGGATGTGTTGTACTTAAATAAACCCAAAAAACTAAAAATAATAATACTGTTAAGATTATTATCTCTTTTGATTTCATATATAATTATTGCATTTTCTTTATAATATCTAACATTTCTTTAATTTTTTCACTTTTATTATTGTTTCGTAAAAATTCTTCTAAAACTTTTTGAGCATTAACCTTATCACCTTTTGCCATGTAAGCAGTCGCAAGGTTGGAAATAGCTGCTTCATAATGAGGCGCCACAAAAATTGCCAATTTTAATCTTTTTATAGATTCATCAAAATTTCCTGACTGCCCCAGGGTTGCACCTAACATATTATTTACTTCGGGGCAATATGGATTTATAGCGATGTCTCTTTTATAATATTCCATAGCATTTTTCAAATCTCCGTTTTCCCTGTATGCTTCTGCGGCAAAATAAAAGTAACCAACATCCATCTGGGGAGTTAATTCTACTGGTTTTAAAGAAATTATACGATTATAATAGTTAATTGCTTTTTGATAATCTTTATCTTTTACAAATTTATTTGCTTTTTTTAAATAAACGTTAGAAAGCAAGGTTTTTCCATCACTTGCAATAATATATACTAAAACTATAGCAGTTAATATGGTTGTTAACAGGAGTATATTTTTGTCTAATCTTATTTTTATCTCTTTTGTTTTTAAAAAAGAATTCTGTAAAAACAAAAATAAAAAAAACAAAAAAGTGGTAGAAGGTATATTATAAAATGTATTAAAAAAAGAAGATGCAAGAATTGAAAAAATACCTGCCATGCCACCCAATGCTAAAGGATCTGAAATTTTATATCTGATGAAAATTTTATAATTAATAATAAAAAAAACTGTCAGGATTAATAAAAAACTACCCAGCCCCAAAATACCGGTTTCAGCACCAATCAATAAAAAGTTTTGATGTGGCATCCATGTTACAACATAGTCATATACTTTATTTTTTTCATTATTAAGAATTATCCCCTGATAATATGGATAATGTAATCTATAAGTTCCAATTCCTGTTCCATACACAGGATAATCCTTTATCATAAGCAAACTTACTTCCCACATCAGCATTCTGTGAATAATTGACCTTTTTTTGTCTGAAAATTTTTCTTTTACAAAAGATATCAAATAAGGATAAATTATTACAAGTGATATTGCAAATAATATTATCCCAATTGCTATTAAAATTTTATGTTTTTTAAAAAAATCATTTATTATTTCCTTTTTCAAATAATATATTGTGGCAATTAAAATAATTAATCCAGAAATAAAACCTATGTATGCACCCACAACTTTTGTAAAAATAAAACATATAAAAATTATAAAAAAGAAAATTCCTGTTATTATTTTATGTTTTTTATTAAAAACCATATAACTCATTAGTAGAAATAATGGTATTAAAAGTTCGGTTGCAAAAAAATCAGGATTGCCTATTGTTCCTAAAGGTCGTCCTGAAAAATTTGTATTCCATTTAAAAAAATCCATATCATAATGCTGCAATATTCCATAAATTGATATAATTATATGAACAAACAAAACAAAAAAAACTAATTTTTTAAAAATTTTTTCTTCTAATACATTATATATTAAAAAAGCACCGATTATTGTAAGAAAAAGTTCAACAAAATATTTAAAACTTATTTCTTTATTTATAGAAAAAAATATTGATATAAAAGATATTGTTAGGTAAATCAAAATCGGTATTAAAAAAAAATAATTTTTAATTATTAAATTTTCTTTTTTATAGATAAATATTAAATAAATTAATATAAAAAATGGTATAAATACTCTTATCACCATTAATTGCGCAGGACCAAAAGGGTCGAAAAATGGTTGCCAGAAAATTAAAGGAACTAAAATAATGATAAATATAATTACTTGATTAAGAATTAATTTAATATATTCCCTTTTAAATTCCATTATAATTCGTAAAAATCCCCTTCAAATAGCATTAATCCTGCAGCACCAATTGCTCCTGCTCTTTCCCCAAGTTTTGCTGGTAAAATTTTTGCAACATTATAAATTATTTCAAAAGTTTGTTTTTTTACTGCCTGCCTTAAAGGTATGAATAATTTATCGCCAGCATTTATAACCCCACCTGCAATTACAATAAGTTCTGGATTAAATATATTTAACAAATTGGCAATACCAGCCGCCAGGAACTTTATAAATTCATCCCATATTTCCTTAGCAAGTTTATCATTATTTAATAATGCTTCATAAACTGTTTTTGAGGTTATTTTATTTATATCGCCTTTTACAATTTCTGTAATTATCGTTTTCGCTCCTTTTTTTATTTTTTCTTTTGCAAAGTTGGCAATGGCTGAAGCAGATGCATATTGTTCATAACACCCTTTTGCTCCGCATTTGCAGACAATTCCTTCTGGATTTATTGACATATGTCCTATCTCACCTGCATTATAATTGGTTCCCCTAATAAGTTTTCCATCTATGATAATTCCTCCTCCTATACCAGTGCCAAGAGTTAAACCTATTATGTTATTAAAATTCTTTCCAGCCCCTAACCATTTTTCACCATAAATCGCACAGTTTGCATCATTATCAACACCTGTTTTTACTCCAGTTGCCTTTTCTATTTTTTCCTTTAATTTAACATATTTCCATCCAGGTAAATTAACAGCTCCAAAAATTATCCCTTTTTTGCTATCAAGTGGTCCCGGTGAACCTATTCCTATTCTCCATATATCTTTTAAATTAAAGCCTGCTTTTTTAACAACATCTTTTAATTGTAAAATTATATTTTCAATAACACCATCTGGCCCTTTTTCTGACAATGTTGGAAAATGTTTCTCACCATATATTTTCCCTTTTGAATCAATAAGAAGCATATATACATTTGTTCCACCTAAATCAATACCTGCTATTATTTTTTTTATATCTTTTTTCTTTTTTCTCATTTTAACTCCATATATATTATAAAAATGGTGCGAGGGGCGGGACTTGAACCCGCACGGATTTCTCCACATGCCCCTCAAACATGCGTGTCTGCCAATTCCACCACCCTCGCATTTTCATTCAATGATTCTGTATTTAACTTTTGTATAACTTTTATTGCTGCCTAAAAAAATACTACACAAAAACGATATTAAACTAAATAATAAAGAACCAATTATAGAACCCAAAAAACTTGTTACTTCAAAACCTGGCACAATAAATCCTGCAAGAGCAAATAAAAGCCCGTTAAGTATAACAGTAAAAATTCCAAAAGTAAATATACTTAATGGCAAAGTAATAAACATCAGAATCGGTTTTAAAAAAGTATTTATTATTCCTATAACTGCTGCTGTGATTATAAGTGTTATAAAACCCTCTATACCTGTATTTACTATTTCTAATCCTTTTACTGTTTTAACGACAACAAACAACGCAATAGTGTTAATAATCCATTTAATAATTAAAATCCGGAAATTAAACCTATAATATCCCAAGACCTGATCCTTCTTTAACCAGTTTTTTATCAGCATCTCTTAAACGCACTATCAAAACCTTTATAAAAATTTCATTCAGTTTAACAACTATTGCAGGATAATCTTTTTTAAATGAATTATAATCCATATCTGAAAATCTTAAAACTTTTGTTGGCTTTATAGCGATTACCGATGCTGAACGCGGAGCAGGAATCAACATTGCCATTTCTCCAAAAAATTCACCCTCTTTTAAATTCGCAATAACTTTTTCTTCTATTTTTTTCTTTTTAACTACCTTTACAACTCCATTTATTATTATAAACATTGAATAATCACCAATCTGATTTTCATTAAAAATATATTCCCCATCTTTATATTCTTCCATAATAAGTCTTTGCGCAAAAATTTTTAATTCTTCTTCGTTAAATATTTTAAAAAAATCCAGCTGTTTCAACACTTGAATCTCAACCATAGTTTTGCACCTCCTTTTTGCAAATAATCAATATATAAATATCTCCATATTTTTTTTCTTTTATTATTTCAAAATTTTTTAAAATTTCTTCGTTTTCCTTGTATTCATTCTTATGTATTTCCATAATGAGTAAACCTTTTTTTATTAAAATATCACTTATACTGAATAATTTCAAGAATTTTTTTATATATCCTTTGTTATACGGGGGATCAGAAAATATTATATCGGCTTTTAAACCTAATTTTTCTAAAATTTCAAACGCATGCGTAAAATCCAGATTTAAAATTCTTATTTTATCTTCTTCTATTTTTAGTTTTTTAACATTTCTATAAATTATATCTTTACTTTTTTTCTCAATAAATATAACTTTTTTTGCACCATTGCTTAAAGCTTCAAGCCCGAATGCGCCCGTGCCCGCGAAAAAATCAATTACAGTAGAATCGTATATAACACTTCTTATCATATTAAAAATTGCTTGTCGTATTTTGGTCAAAGTTGGCCTTAAATTTTTGCTGGTGGGCATAAATAATTTTTGTCCTGAAAAAATACCACTACTAATTTTCATGAATTTTCCACAAATAATATTTAAAATTTAAATAAATCAGATCCACTTCTTCCATTTTAGTATTATAAGCATAACAACTGAAAATAAAAAAGAAATCCCCCACATAAAAAACATACCAAAAATTCCAAACTTGAATTCTGGCAATTCTAAATTCATGCCATAGTAACTTGTTATAATCATCAGCGGTATAGCAATAGTAGCCAAAATTGTTAAACGATGTATTGAATGATTTAACTTTTTAGAATACATACTCCAATAGGATTCAATAAAAGAAGGTATTACTTCCCTTAATATTTCCAGATCTTCATTTATCCTTGAAATATGATCATATATATCTCTAAAATAAATTCTTGTTTTTTCGCGTATAAAATCTATTTCTGTTCTGCATAATTTATTGATAAGTTGCATTTCTAATGAAACAAATTTTCTAAAAATTAATATATTTTTCTTTTGTTTAAATAAGTCGTCTAATATTTCTTCGGTTTTTTCCTCCAGCACTTTATTTTCAAGTGCCTCCATTTTATCATCCAATTTTTCAGTAATCGGGAAATATTCATTTATCAATAAATCTATTATTGAATATAGCAGAATATCACTGCCTTTCGAAATATCATTTATCCCAGCCAAATTTTCGGTTTCTTTTTCTTTTATTCTGTTAATTCTATTTGTTAGTTTTATTAATGAATTTAGTTTATTTTCATGAAAAGTTATTACATAATTTTTACCAAAAAAAATATTAAGTTCCTGCGTAGTTATTATATCATCATAACATATTCCGTATAGTGTTATAAAAACATAATTTTCAAATTCTTCTATTTTGGGGTGATTCTGAGGGAAAATTGCATCTTCTATTGATAACTGATGAAAATCAAATTTATCAATTAACATATCTATCTCATCTTCTGATGGATCTTCAAGGTCAATCCATATAATATTATTACTATTCTTTAAATATTTTAGGGTGTCATTCGGATTATTTTTCCTTAGAATTTTTCCAGAAGTAAAAATAAAACTATTAAACATTTGTCCCCTTTATTTATTATTTTTTACTATTTTTTATTTGATAATGAATTTTGACATTTAATGCAGAGTTTAGCAAAAGGTAAAACTTTTAATCTTTCAACACTTATGTCTTTCCCACATTTTTCACATTTTCCATATGTTCCATTTTCTACCTTTTTTAAAGATTCTTCTATATCTATTAAAAATTTTTTGTTTTTTTCTGTTATATCCAGATGCAACTCCTTATCATACATATTGGTTGCTGCATCTACAGAATCGCCAGCATCATTTTGAAAATTATCAATACTTTCCATATCCAAAGCATTTTGTTTTATTTCTTTTAATTTTTCTTCTTTCAATTTATTTAATAATTCAATAAGTTCTTTTTTTCTTTTGTTATCCATAAAATCCTCTCTTATGTGTATGCTTTTATTTTTTCTTCTATCTTTTGTTTTGTGTTTGTTAATTCCATTGTTCCTCTTCTAAGTTCCATGGTTGTTTTAATCTTCGCTTCAAATTTTTCACTTAAATAATAAAATGCTTCCCATGGATCTGTTTCATCTCCGCAGGTAAAAAGATCAACTGCAGCATATCCATATTCTGGCCATGTATGTATTGCAAGATGTGATTCTGCAATAACAATAACGCCACTTACTCCATGTGGACTGAATTTATGAAATACATCCTGCACAATGGTCGCCTTTGCATTTTCAGCTGCGGCTATCATAGCATCTTCAACAAATTTAAGATCGTTTAACTTTTTCTTATTACAACCATAAAATTCAACAAGCAAATGTTTTCCCAAACTTTTCAATTTTTGTCCCACCTCTTTTAAATTTTTTTATATAAAATAAAAGCCCTCTTTGGGGCTTACTTTTCTTTTAACTAAAAATAACTTTTTTAAAATCCGATTAAATATATACTTTTGTTTTATATTTGTCAAGTTTTTTTTATAAATTTTTACTTTTTTTTATATCTTTAACTTCTAACTGCAAACTTTCTGCTTCGTTCCATAAATTTATAGAAGGAGTTACAATTATATTCAAAAAAATTTTTTCATTAAATATATTTTTTATGGTTTCATCATGATTAAAAATTATAAAATTATAATATTTCCCATTATGTAAGCCATAAAATTTTAATGTGTTATTTTTATAAAATTTTACTTCTTTTATTTCAACATCTTCTAACAAAAAATTTGGTGCTGGATTTCCTTCTCCCCAGGGTTGAAGATATTCTAAAAATTTTATTTCCTTTATATCTATTTTTTCCTTGATAATATCGTCTATATAAATGATATTTACAAAATCTTCCGCTGTTTTGTTTAATTTTAAATAATCATTTATTATCTTTGTAAAACTTTCTAAATTTTCCATTTTTAATATCACACCTGCTGCTAATTTATGACCACCGAATCTTTCTATATATTTTTCTGCAATTTTTAATGTCTCGTATATATTTACCGAATAAATACTTCTTGCACTACCATGTAAAAGACCATTTTCTCCTTTTGTAAAAATTATAGTTGGCCTGAAAAATTTTTTTGAAATTTTAGAAGCTACAAGTCCTATAACACCTGCATTCCAATTTGGGTCAAACAATGATATTATAAAGTTTTCTTTTTCATCAAACTTTCCTTCTATTTTTTTTAACGCTTCCAGTTCTATTTTTCCCATTATAGATTTACGTTCATTATTTATATTATTTAAATACTCAGCAATATTTTCAATTTCATTTACATCATCACTTAAAAATAATTCAACAGCTTTTTTAGCGTGTTCTAATCTTCCCGCTGCATTTATTCTTGGACCTAATATATAACCAATATGATAAGTTGCCACTGGTTGATTATTTTTAAATCCGCTTTTTTCTTTCAGTATTTTCAAACCCATATTTTCAGGATTGGATAATTGTTTCAAACCTTTTCTTACTATAATTCTATTTTCGTATGATAATGGAACTATATCAGCAATAGTTCCCAGTGTTACAAAATCTAAAAATTTATCCTTTATATCTAAATTAATTTTCTCTGCAATACCACATATTAATTTATAAGCCACGCCAACACCGCTTAATTCTTTATCTGGATAATTAGAAGAATTTTTCGGATTTATTACTGCTACTGCATCTTCGGGGAAATTATTAATATCAGGCATATGGTGGTCTGTAACTATAACATCTATTTCATTCTTAAAAGCAAATTTTACTTCTTCTTTTGAATTAATTCCACAATCAACAGTAATTAATAATGAACAACCTTCTTTTTTAATAGAATAAATCGCTTCTTTATTTAAACCGTAACCTTCATCAAATCTATCTGGTATATAATAAGCAATGTTTCTATATTTCAACTCATCCTTAAAAAACCTAACTAAAATAACTATTGCAGTTACACCATCTACATCATAATCGCCATAAATTACAATTTTTTCTTTATTTTCAATGGCTTTTATTACTCTATTCACCGCTTTTTCCATATCTTCAAATAGAAAAGGTGAATAAAATGAACTTTTATCTATGTTTAATATTTTGTCAATTTTTTCTTTTGTGTCAAATCCACGATTAATGAAAATTTTCAAGATATGATCAGAAAAATTATAATTTAATTTTAATTTTTTAAAAACTTCATCATCAATATTTTTATTATAAAAAATCCATCTCATTGCTTTTAGTTTTATCTAAAAAATTTATCAATAAATATCTGAGGAGAAAATTCTGAAATATCCTCTATTTTTTCCCCATAAGTTATATATTTTACAGGTGTTTTTAATTCATTTAATATACTTAATAAACTTCCGGCTTTTGATGCACTATCAAATTTTGTTAAAATAATTCCTGTAAGTCCTAACTTTTCATTAAATTCTTTTACCTGATTTATCATATTTTTCCCTGTATTTGCATCTAAAACCACAAAAGAAAATAAATTTTTTCTTTCCAATTCTTTTAATATAACTTTTTGTATTTTCAATAGTTCCTGCATCAAATTATATTTATTATGCAATCTACCTGCTGTATCAATTATTAAAAAATTAACTTTAGATTTCCTTGCTTTAGTAATTGAGTCAAAAACAACAGATGCAGGATCTGACCCATTTTTTCCACTTATAAAATCTGCTTTTATATTATTTGCGAATTTTTCTAATTGTTCAATCGCAGCCGCTCTGAAAGTGTCAGCCCCCACAAGTAAAACCTTTTTGTTTTTATTTAAAAATATTCTGGCAAGTTTTGCGCATGTTGTTGTTTTTCCAGCACCATTTACCCCGAACATTAATAAAACATTTATTTCATTATCATTATAGATTATACTATTATCAATTGTTAAAATTGTTAAAATTTCCTCTTTTAACTCTGTAATAAAATCCTCAAACTTCGTTATATTTTTATTTTTTAATCTATTTAAAATTTCTTCAACAAGTTGAACAGAAATATCTGCTTCTAATAATATTTCTTCTATTTTTTCCAGATTATCATTAATATTATTTTCTCTTAAAAAAAAATTTTTTATCTTATCTAAAAAATCAATTTTTATCATTTACAAATTCCTCAATTTTATCCAATCTTACTGAAATTACTTTTGAAACGCCATCCCTTTCCATTGAAATTCCATATATAATATCAGCCATTTCCATGGTTAATTTGTTATGTGTAATTATAATAAATTGCGACCTGCTTTTAAATTCTTTTAAAAACTTTGTAAATCTTACAATATTAACATCATCAAGTGGAGCATCAATTTCATCCATAATACAAAAAGGACTTGCCTTTATTAAAAAAATTGCAAAAAGTAATGAGATCGCTGTAACTGCCTTTTCACCGCCAGATAATAAACTTATACTCTGTAATTTTTTTCCGGGCGGTCTTGCTATTATTTCTATTCCTGATTCTAAAATATTTTCTTTATCCACTAAAATTACATCAGCATCTCCACCTTTCATCATCATCTTAAAAACTTCTTTAAAATTATTTTTTATTTTATTAAATGTATCTGTAAATAGTATGGTTGACTCTTCATTTAATTTTTTAATTATCTTTTTTAAATCTTCTCTGCTGGAAACCAAATCATCATATTGACCTTGTAAAAAGTCTTGCCTTTTTTTAACAGAATCGTATTCTTCAATAGCAACAAGGTTTACAACTCCTATGTTTTCCATTTTCTTTTTATTGTCTTCTAATTTTAAATTTAATTCTCTGTATTGTTCATCATTTATATGAAAATTTTTTATTTCTTCTTCGTTTAATGAAACTTTATATTCTTCCTGTATTTTTGTATAAATATCTTTAATTTCATAACTTAATTCGTTAATGGTTATCTTTACATCTGTTAATCTCTCTTTTAACTCTTCTCTTTCTTTTCCCATGCTTTTTATAAATTTTTCAAGGTCATCTTTTTGATTTTTAATATCCTCAAAAACCTTATTTAAATTAGTTATATGATTTTCTTCAATGGATAAATCTGATTGAAATTTTGTTATATTGGTTTTTATATTTGCTTTTTCTTCCTCTATATGTTTTATTTTTTGCACCAGATTTTCAATCTCTTTTTTGAAATTTTCAAACTCTATATTTATCTCTTCTTTTCTTTTTAAGAGAATATTATTATTTGATATAATTAAATCAAGGTTGCCTTTTTCTTTTATAATCTCTTTTTCTAAACTTTCAATTTTTAATTTTTGAATATTTTTTATATCTGTTTTTTCATTTAAAACTCGTTCTATTTGCTGTAACTCATCTTTTAATTTAGTTAAAAACAACTCCTGTTCTCCTTTTTGCAATTCAAAAGTTTCCTTTATTTTATGCATATTTTCTTTTAATTTGATAAAATTATTAATATCTGTCTTATTTTTTTCAAAATTTTCATAATAAATTTGCCTTTCTTCCTGCCTCTGCTTAATTTTTTCACTATCTTTAATAACTTCTACGTATTGGTTGTGATATCTTATTGATATTTCTTCAACCTGTTTTTCTATGACTGAAATCTTTTCATTTAAAAATTTTCGTTCTTCATTTAATGATTGCAGTCTCTGAGTCGCCAGTAAAATTTCATTTTTCATATCATTTATCTGCTGAATGCGTGTTAATAAATTTGTGCCAGCTTCAGGTTCACTTCCAACTTTTTTAAATATTCCATAATTTGAAATAAGTTCTCCCGTTTCCGTCAGTAAATAAAATTGTTCATAAATTTTTATATCATTTAAAACTTCTCTGGCTTTAGAAAAATTTGAAACCACGAATACATTGTAAAAAATTAATTTGGCACTTTTGAATTTATCATCAACCATTATCAAGTCGGGTAAATATCCATCAATATTTTTATGATTGATTTTTTTTCTCCATTCCTTAAAAACTGTTTCACAATTTTGAGTTAAAATCTCATTTTGTAATAAAATCAATTCTCCTTTTTCTTTTTCATATAAAGAAAAAATTTCTTCAACTAAATTTGAATTATTTATCAAAATCGCCTGAAGGAAAGAAGAAAAATTATTTTCTAAAGTTTTTGCATATTTTTTTTCAATACTAATTAAATTATTTAAACTTTCAATTATATCTTTTTTTTCTTCTAAACTTAATTGTTGCTTAAATTCAGTTAATACTTTTTTAGTAATGCTGCTAAAACCAATCATTTTTTCCTGCATATCTTTTAAGAAATTATACTTTGAAGTTATCTTGCTTATAATAATAGATTGTTCTTTTATTATTTCATCCATTTTCTGTAACTCTTTATTTAATTCAATTTTCTTTTTTAAAAAATTTTCTTCATTAATTTTAATGTCCTTAATTGTTTCTTCTTTTATTTTTAATTTATCCTCTATATTTTCAACTTCCAGTTCAATTAATTTTAATTTCTCTTCATTTTCATATTTTTGTTTTTCTATACTGGAAATATTATCTTCTATACCCTTGATTAATAGTCCCTGCTCTGTAATTTTATTTTTTAATTCTATAATTTTATGATTGGTGTTTTCAATTTCGGCATTTTTGCTTTCCTTTTGTTTTAAAATTTCGTTGAATTCCTTTTCAATTTTTTCTATTTCTTCTTTGTTAATTTTTAATGCGTCTTCTTTTTTTATTAAAAAATCTTGTTTTTCTTTTATCAATTTTTGATTATTTTCTATTTCAATCTTTATTTTTTCAATTTTTTCAATCGCCTCATCTATCTCTCTGCTTACATTTTCTTTCTGTTGAATTAATTCTTTCAGTCTTTCTTCATTATATTTTAAACTATCTTCTAATCTTTTTATTTCCTGTTGTTTTATTATAAAATTATTTTTTTTCTCATTTATCTCATTTTCTTTTATTTTCATATCATTATTCAACATTTCTAATTTATCTTCATAATCCTTTAACTTTAAATTTTCTTTTTCTATTTTTGCTTCCAGTTCTTCTTTTTCAGAGTTTAATTTTTCATATTTTTCACTTAACTCTTTTATTTTTTTCTTTGAAATTGTAATTTCTATTGTTTCTGTCTCTTCCTTTAATACTTTATATTTTTCTGCTTTTTTTGCCTGTCTTTCAAGAGAACCAACCTGCCTTTTTATTTCTTCTAAAATATCATTTAACCTTATCATATCCTGTTCTACCATTTCTAATTTTCTTAATGTTTCTTCTTTTCTTTTTCTATGTTTTGTAATACCTGCGGCTTCTTCAAAAATTTCTCTCCTTTCTTCTGGTCTGGCATTAATTATTCTGTCTACTTCTCCCTGTGATATTATTGAATATGAATCTATCCCCACCCCTGTTCCCATAAACATTTCAATTATATCTTTTAATCTACAGGGATTATCGTTAATCAAATATTCACTTTCACCCGATCTATAAATTCTTCTTGTAATCTTTATTTCTGTATAGGTCAAATCTATTTTTTTATCTTCATTTTCTAAAATCAAAGAAACTTCAGCCATTCCTAAGGTTTTTCTGGTATCAGAACCTGCAAAAATCACATCTTCCATTTTATTACCACGTAAACTCTTAATGCTTTGTTCACCTAATACCCATTTTAAAGCATCAAAAATATTACTTTTTCCTGAACCATTTGGTCCTACTATAACAGTAACCCCTTTATCAAATTGTAAATTGGTTTTATCTGCAAAGGATTTAAATCCGAATATTTGTATTTCTTTTAACCTCAATTTAAATACTCCTTGAAAATTTATCAAAAACTTCTTTTAATAAACTAAAATAATTTTCTTCAAGTAATGGATGAACAGGCAAACTGATAACTTCTTTTGATACTCTTTCCGCAACAGGCAAACTAATTTTTTGTTTAATAAATTTTTTATAAACTGGTTGTTTATGTATTGGTATCGGATAAAAAATTTTAGCGCCAATTCCAGATTCATTTAAACTTTTTAATAAATTATCTCTCAAATCCTTTTTTACCCTAATTGTAAATTGATGATATATATTATACTCATTTTCATTATCTTCAGGAATAATAAGCCAATCATATTTTTTTAAAATATCTTTCACTTTCATTGCATTTTTTCTTCTTTTTTCATTAAACTCATTTAACTTTTTTAACTGAACAATTCCAATTGCAGCTTCTATATCAGTCATTCTATAATTATAACCTAACATTGTATGAAAATATACATTTTCCTGCCCATGATTTATAAAACTTCTTATTTTTAATGCTGCTTTATCATTATTAACCGCAACAAACCCACCTTCTGCCGTAGTTATATTTTTGGTAGCATATAAACTAAAAGCCGCTGCGTCTCCAAATGTCCCTGCAAGTTGTCCATTTAATTTTGCACCATGAGCCTGCGCCGCATCTTCTATCAATAACAAATCATATTTCTTTGCTATATTTAAAATCGCAGGCATATTGCAAACCCTGCCATATAAATGAACAACTATTATTGCTTTTATTTTTTTTATTTTATCTTTCTTTAAAACTTCTTCTATAGAGTAAGGATCTATATTAAAAGTATTTTCATCTATATCTGCAAATACTGGTTCTGCACCACAGTGTAATATTGAATTTGCCGTAGCAATGAAGGTGAACGGTGTTGTTAAAACTTTATCGCCTTTTTTTATATCAAAACCAAATAAAGCAGAATGCAAAGCACAGGTTCCATTTGCTGTTGCTATAACATTCCCAATATTAAAAAAATTTTTTAAATTTTCTTCAAATTCTTTTACTTTTGGACCTGATGCTATGATCCCTGACTTTAAAACATCAACAACCGCTTTAATTTCATCATCTGTTATTACTGGTTTTGAAATTGGAATCATTTTTTCTCCTTTTATTTAGCATAGATAAATAAATTTAATTTATCTGCCTTTTCTATTACTTTTTCTTTATTTAAAATCAATGTTTTACCGCTTTCAATAACAATCCCTGCGCCATTAAATTTTTTTATAAGATTTATTGTTTTTTCTCCGAGCACAGGTATATCATATCTGAAATCCTGATTGGTTCTGGCAACTTTTATTACTATAAAATCTTTTCCTGCAATTTTAGCTCCCCTTTTAATACACATATCTGTCCCTTCCTGGGCTTCAACAGCAACAACTATATTATTTTTTACAACAATTGTCTGACCTATATCATAATCAGCAAGTATTTTTGCAATTTTATATCCAAATTCTATATCCTTTTTTATTCTATCAGTAAATTTTTTCTTTCCTGAAAATCCTTTTTCTGCTAGTAGATTTTCTATACAATAAGTGCTGGGAAGAACATGTATTTTATTTTTTCTAAATTCCTCTATTATAGCTTTCATAATAGTTGCCGCCTTTTTATCTTTTACACTTGCAAGTAACTTCATAGTTGCAAAATCAAATCTAATATTTTTTAATAAATTGGCATGTTTTACATATCCTGAAAAAATAACTTTTTTTATCTTTTCTTTTTTTGAAATTTTTATAATTTTTCCGAGTTCAAAAATACTAATCCAGAATGTTAAAAATCCAAATTTTTCTATACTTTTATCTGTCTCATTTAATATTGCAAAAACAACAATATCCTTTTTTTTTAATTTAGAATTTTTTAAAATTTCAAAAGGTAAATTGCCACCACCAGCGATAAGTCCTACTTTTTCTTTCAACGTATCAAACCTCTTTTTGAATTTTTTGCAAATTCCACAAAATATTTTATTTCATCTATTTGTTCTACTTCTTCTTCTATCTTTTTTAAGGCATCTTTTAAAAGCAATTTTTCCTGAAAAAATATTTTATAAGTTTTTTCTAAGATCCTAATTTTTTCAGAAGTAAATCCTCTCCTTTTTAAACCAACCATATTTAAACCAAAAACTTTTATTGGGTCTTCTGAAACCATAACAAAAGGCATAACATCTTTTGTAACTCTTATCCCACCGCCAACCATAGCATAAGCGCCTATTCGGACATTCTGATGAATTGCTGTTAAACCACTTATAAAAGCATAATCATCAACATGTATATGCCCAGAAAGACCAGCAAAATTTACTATTATCACATTGTTCCCAATCACGCAATCATGTGCTATATGCGCCATTGCCATTATAAAATTATTGTTTCCTATTATTGTGTAACTTCCTTCTGTATTTGACTTATGGATGGTTACATATTCTCTTATCACATTATCATCACCGATTTTCACAAAAGATCGTCCACCTTTATATTTTAAATCCTGCGGATCATTTCCTATTAATGTTCCTTCCCCAATATAATTATTATTTCCTATTATGGTTCCATTAAGTATATGTACTTTAGGTCCAATCTCAACATTATTGCCAATTATAACATCATCATCAATAATTACAAAAGGACCTATTTTAATATTTTTACCTAATTTTGCTTTTTGTGAAACAATTGCTGTAGAATGTATCATTAAAAACTCCTTATAACGATTATTTATTTGTAACCATTGCCATCATTTCCGCTTCACAAACGATATCCTCGCCCACATATGCTTCTCCTTTAATCTTTGCAATGGTTCCTTTCAATTTAATTATTTTTACAACCATTTTTAATTGATCGCCTGGAATGACAGGTTTTCTGAATTTTGCTGAATCAATGGACATAAAATACATAACTTTTCCCTTGCAATCACCTAATTGATGTAAAAGTAATAAACCTCCTGTCTGGGCAAGTGCTTCAACAATTAAAACTCCTGGCATAACCGGTTCTCCTGGAAAATGTCCCTGAAAAAACCACTCATTCATCGTAACATTTTTAATTGCTATAATTTCCTCCCCAACTTTTACATCTAAAACTCTATCAACAAGCAAAAAAGGGTATCTATGGGGCAAAAATTCCTGAATCTTTTTTATATCCATCATAAACTAAACCTCCTTAATTCATTTTTAATAATTTTTTCACCATCATAATATTATGCTTATGCCCTGTTTTTATAGCAATAACAAGCATTTTTGAATTTCCAGGCAGTAGTCCGAAATCACCTATGAGATCAAGTATCTTATGTCTTGTAATTTCATCTTTAAATCTAAATTTTGTATTTACTGGTTTACCTTTATCTATAAGGACAGCATTTTTTAAATCCGCACCTTTAATAAGACCTGCTTTAAAAAGCCAGTTAATTTCACTTTTAAAGCCAAAAGTCCTTGCCTTTGATATATATTTTAAATAATTATCTGGGGTTAAAACCAAACTAAATTCCTGTGGTTTAATATTATATTTTGTATAATCAGAAAAATAATAAATTTTAAAATCATCATAAGGCAAAACTATTAAAACTTTATCATCTTCTTTTAGATAATAAGGTTTTTTAATTAAAAAAATTTTTTTTTTACATTTTGTTTCACAATGCCTGCTTTCTTTATCATAGAACAATAATCAAATGAACTACCATCTAAAGTTGGTGGTTCATCACCTTTAATATCAAGTATAATATTATCAATTCCCATACCTTTTATTGCTGAAAGTAAATGTTCAACTGTATAAATAATACTATTTTTATATTTTAAGGTTGTACCACGTTTGGTTTCTATAACATGATCAACCGATGGTGAATATTCAACCCCATTATTTCTAATTAGAATACCTGCATTTTTTTCTGCCGGTAAAAAAGTAATCTTTGATATATTACCTTTATGTAATCCCTTTCCTTCTATTGAAAACTGCTTTTTTATTGTTTGTTGATTCATTTTTTATCTTGTTTATTTATCTTTTTGCTTAATTCTTCAACTTTTTTAAACAGTTCTTCAAGACGCATCATAAATGCTTCTGCTCGCCTTAATTCTTTTATAGGTCTTGCTGGCGTTCCTGTTATTACAGAATTATCAGGTATATCTTTAGAAACTCCTGCCTGCGAACCTATTTTCGCAAAATTACCAATATTTATATGATCTACAAAACCAACCTGACCACCGATTATACAATGCTTTCCTATTTTAGTTGAACCAGCAATTCCTGTCTGTGCAGCAATTAAAGTTCCATCTCCAATCTCCACATTATGTGCAACATGTATAAGATTATCAAGTTTAACATTATCATTAATTATCGTAGGACCCAGAGCGCCTCTATCAATAGTGCAATTAGCTCCTATCTCAACGTTTTTACCTATCTTTACAAAACCCACCTGTGGTATTTTTATTATCTTTCCATTATCTTCTGTAAAACCAAAACCATCGCTACCTATGACTACCCCGGAATGAATTAATGTATTTTCATCTATTATTGTCCTGTCATAAATAGAAACAGAAGGATGAATTTTTACGTCATTCCCTATTTTTACATCATTTCCGATATAAACACCTGGGCCAATATAAACATTATCTCCTAACTCAACATTATCTTTAATCACTACAAAATCATCAATAAAAACATTTTTTCCTTTTTTAAAATTTTTACCAAGAATAGCCCTTTCTGAAATATGTTCGGAAATTTCTTTTTCTGGGTAAAATAATTTCAAAACAGCGATATAAGCAATTCTTGCGTTTTTTACTTTTATTATTGTCTTTTTATCTATCTTATCTATAGAATCAGAAATTATAACATCTGCCCGGGAATTCTCTGCATCTTTTACATATTTAGGAGAAATTATAAAACTTATTTCCCCTTTTTTAGCACTTTTCAAATCAGAAATACCAGTTATTTTAATAGTGGATTTCCCAATTATCTGTCCATTTATTTTATTAGCTATTTCTTTGACTGATAGTTCCATTTTATTCCTCGTTTATTTTTTTAAGAACAAGATATGTGATATCTTCTCCTCCATATAAAAGTAAATTTTTTTCAAATATAAAATCAAATTCTTTTTCTTTTCCTATTTTCTGAACAATTGCCCTGATTTCTTCAATTATATTTGCCGTTATTTCTTTTTCTTCCGAAAGTAATTTTTGCTGTATCTCAAGTGCGTCTGCCTGCAATTTTTCTAGTTTTGCCTGTAATTCATCCTCTTTTTCTTTTAATTTGTTTTTATCCAAAATTGTTTTTTGCTTATCTAAATCTTCTTTCATTTTTAAAATTTCCTTTTTCTTCTGGTCTATTTTTTTCTGTTCGTTTTCTAATTTCCCCTGCAATTTTCCTTTTGCTGTCTTTGTTCCTGAATACTGATTAAAAACCTTTTCAATGTCAACATAACCTACTTTTAAAGCATAAAGTTCTGAAATAAAGAACACAAAAACAAATAAAGAAAAAAAACCAAACAAAATTTTTTTCATAAAAAAACCTCCTTTTTAATTTTAAAAAATATTTCCTATATTAAAATGTATTTTGCCACCTTCTATTCTTTTAGTTGGATCAAGAGCATATCCCCAATCAAGTCTGATGAGCATTACCGTGCCTGGTATTGTCAATCTTATTCCAAAGCCTGCGCTCGGATATAAATAAGGATTTGTCCAGTTTACGTCATTAAAATTGTCCCAGCAATTACCACTATCATAGAACAAAGCAAGGGTTAAAATTCTTTCTACAAGTTTTAATTTGTATTCAATATTTGTGATAATAGTAAAATCACCACCTCCTATTGGACCCAATGCCCTTTCTTCATAACCCCTTACAGTATCTGTTCCACCAGCATAAAATTTTTCAGTTGGTGGAACATAAGGATTTCCATAATTCCATTCATATCCCCAGGCATTCCCTATCCTTGCATGAAATGCCCATATGAACTTCCAAAAACTCGGAACAAAATATCTGCCATCCCATAAAAATTTAAAATAATTATAATCTCCTCCTAAATAACCACCACCTATCTGTAAAGATAAATTTGAATACAACCCTTTATTTGGATCAAAAATATCATCTCTGGCATCATATATATACATAGGGGTAATACTACTTATTGAACTTTTTTCTTCTTTAATATAATCTTTTAATTCTTCTATTATATTTGAATATTTATCTTCCTGATATCTATAAGTTATATATCCCTGCTGTTCATCATTAAATCTCCTGCCAAAACTCAAATCAAATCCATAAGTATCAAGATCATATCCCTGATTATTATAATATTGATTTTTAAAAACATTCCACACATCAATACCGAGAGAAGTTGGCGTGTCAAACAGCCAGGGATCTTTATAAGAAAGTTGCCAGCTTTTTTTCTGATTACCGAACTGGACATCAGCACTGAATGTTTTTCCTTCACCAAAAAGATTGCTTTTTGTAAGTTGTATATAACCCACGAGTCCTTCTAAAGAACTATAACCAGCTCCCAACCCTATTGTTCCTGTTTTTCTTTCTACCACTTCAAAAATTAAATTTAACCTGTCTATATCCACCTGTTCCGTATCAATTAAAACATTATCAAAAAACCCGAGGTTATAAATTTTTTCCTGGGACTTTCTTATTTTAGCACTATCAAAAGCATCGCCGGGATTTATTGTTAATTCCCGTCTTATCACTTTATCCTGTGTTTCATAATTGCCTCTGATTTTTATATTTTCAATATAAGCCACCGGTCCTTCTGTTATATTAAGTTTTATTTTAATTTCACCAATATCATCATCATAAAAATAAATATCATTTATTTGTGAAAATATATGCCCTTTTTCAGCATACGCACTTTTTAAAGACAATATATCCTTATCAAATTGTATTTTATTAAAAGTATTCCCCACCTTTGTTTCAATTTTTTCAAAAAGTTCTTCATTTGAATAAATTTCATTTCCGGCAATTTCAATGCTTTTCACTTTATATTTTATTCCTTCTTCTACCGGAATGTTAATTGTTATAATTTTATTTTCTTTATCTATTTTAACAAGTTCATCTATAATTTTCATTTTATTCATTTCAATCTCACCAAACGTCCAGCCATTTATCTTTGCTTTTATATAACCTTCTTCATAATAAGCATTTAAAATATTTTTTAAATCCTCTATGAATTTTTCCTCATCAAATACGCCGCTTACAAACCATCCTTCTTCTTTTGTTTTCATTATACCTTTTATTTTATCAACGCTAAACACCTGATTTCCGGTCGCTGAGATTTTTTTTACTTTTATTTTATCTCCTTCTTCTATTTCTATTTCAATATTAACCCAATCGCCCTTTTTATCCTTTTCCGGCTCAATTTTAGTTATTTTATAATCTATTTTTGCATAGTAGAAATTTTTTTCTTTATACATATTTTCTATATCAATTATTGCTTTTTTTAAATTATATTCATCAAAGTATTCATTTTCTTTTAATTTAATCTTTTTCTCTTCGTTATCCATTTTTCCTTTTATATCGCCTTCGCCAACTTCTTTATTTCCTTTTATAATAATTTTATTAATCCTTGGCTTTTCTTTTATTTCATAAATTAAAATATTTTTGCCATCATTTTCTTTTAACGAAACTTTAATATCATCAAATTTTCCAATTTTATACAAATTTTTTATATCTTCCCTTGTTTTATATCTGGAATATAACATACCCGGGGTATAGGAAATATTTTGTAATATTTCTTTTTCATCCACTGTTATATTGCCTTTTATATCAATTTCATCTATTATTATATCCTGAGCTAAAATATTTCCAGAAATGATAAAAAAAATAGGCAAAACATACAAAATTTTTCTAAGCATAAATACAAAACCTCCTGAAAATTATAAAAAGCAAAATAAATTATAGCATAAAATAAAAATAATGCAACTTTATTAAATTTTTTTTATGTAATAGTTTAGCCATTGGTAGAACAAAATTAATCCATATATAAATTTTTCGCTATATCATTGCAAAGTCAGGCGAATAATAACTTCTGCCTTCTATCACCTCGTTAACTCCCGCTTGACAAAGCAATCTTGTTTTTATTACCTAATGCTTTTTAGTCTTATCTGCTCCCGTTTTCAACTGCGAGATTGCTTCGTCTGGCTCATATACCCTTATTTTTCTTTCTTAACTTTCCTTTCGGCTTCCTCGCAATAACATCATATTCAAGGGTTTTCTATAAATATTTGAACTTTTATAAGTTCCTTTTAGTATCTGAACTATTACTTTTTCATTTGACGTTTATTCTTAATTAAAGTTTTACGCAATTAATCTATTAATGATTTTTTTTATTTCTATTATCTGTTTTTTTATTCCAAATTTTTCCCATATATATTTGCTGGCATTTTTGCTTATTTTTCTTAAATGTTTTCTGTTTTTCAAAACATATAATACTTTTTCGGCTAAAAGTTTATAGTTAACTTTATTAACCAAAAAGCCATTATATCCATTTTTTATTATTTCTTTGCTTCCGCCTGTTGCAAAAGCAACAACCGGGATATTAAGAGATAAAGCTTCCAGAGTTATTAATCCGAATGGTTCAGCATAAGAAGACAAAATAAATAAATCAAAAGCGGGTAATATTTTATATCTATCAACATATCCAGGGAAAATAAAATTATCATTTAATTTTAGATCCCTTATTAAATTTCTTAATTTTATCTCATAAGAACCTGTGCCTATATCTGATTTACCTGCCAATATAAATTTTAAATTTTTTATTTTTTTCTTTAATTCATATGCGCATTTTATAAAAATATCAAAACCTTTATTTTCTCTAAAAAAACCAATAGTCCCTATTAAAAATTCATTTTTTATTTTATATTTTTCTCTGATTTTTTTTCTCTCTTTTTTGATATTTAATTCTGGAATTTCTATACCATTATAAATTACCTTTAATTTATCTTTATTCACACCTATATTTATAAGTGATTCTCTTACAGCATAAGAAACACAGATGATGATATTTACTAATTTGGAATACTTTCTTATCTGACCAGCAAGATAAGAATTGTATTTTTTATCTATGATGACGTGTTTATGCCAGATTGTTTTTATCTTTAATAATCTTATTGCTGGCATTAAAAGTTTTATTGCAAAAAAACAATTTGCATAAATTAAATCCGGTTTTATTTTTTTTAACAATTGATAAATTTTAAAAATAACAGGTAAAATATTCCAGAAATATCTATATTTTACTTTTAATGGCGCTTTTATTATATAATAATCAATACCGACTTTTTCTAATTCTTTAACTAATTTCCCTTCATTTAACAAAAGGACTTTAATCTCATAATCTTTTTTCAAATTTTTAATCAGGTTCAAAAGAACAACCTGACCTCCACCTACAAATGAAAAATACTCTGTAAAAAGTATTTTTTTCTTTTTTATTTCCATTTTTTTACCATTGATTTGATTCTTTTGTTTCGCTTTCTCTTTTATCTGAAACTCCCCAATGTGGTATTACATAGTCAATGGTAATACCGATTCTATGGTTGAATTCATCAGTTAAAATTAAATCCCGGGAAAAGGAATAATCTATTTTTACTAAAAAAATTTCTGTTGGAGTAATTTTTATTCCAAATCCTAACGTTAATGTATCATTAAAACCTGTTCTTATTGCTATAAATTTATCAATTAATAATTCACCACCAAATTTTAATTTAAAATGATCAGGACCTGCATAAATCATATCCCCCCCGGTTATTAAATCAAATTTATTTAATCCAAATAAATTTATAAATTCATAGGAAATACCAGATAGAAAATATTGTGGAACTTTTTCAATGCGAGAATTGTTATTCCAGTTTATATTTGTGCTTATATTTTGCAGTGTAAAACCAGCGTTTAAATTATCAAAAATTTTTAAAACAACTCCAAAATCAAAACCTATGCCACTGCCTTTTACATCCTTTATGTTTTGAAATAAAAATTTAAAATTTCCACCAATATAAAAATTTTTCATCAATCTGGTTGCTGTTGAAAAAACAAAAATATTTGCATTATTTGAAAATCTGCTTTCTGGTTCAAAAGAATTTGTTTTTCTTTCTTCTATATCTGAACCTGATGAATAATTTATCCATGAAAATCCAGTTGCGTAGGATATTTTATTTATTTTAAAAGGTTTGCCAAGAGCCACATAATTTAAACTCCTGCCAAAACTCAAAACCTGTGTTTCAGCGGTAAGTTCTAAATCATTTAAATTCAAAAGTCCTGCTGGATTGTAATAAATGCAGGATACATCATTTGATATAGATACAAAACTGCCGCCCATACCAGCAGCCCTTACTCCAAAATTATTCTTTAAAAAAGCAAATGCCTGCCCTCCTTCTGCTTTTAAATTAAAAGAAATTAATAATATAAAAAATATATATAAAAATTTTTTCATTTTTTCCTCTTAATAAAGAACTGCAATTTTATTTTTACCTATAATTTCAGGATTTTTAACCACATAAAAATATACTCCGTTATTTACTGTCCTGCCCTGCATGTTTTTCCCATTCCATGTAATAGTGTTATGCCCATAATTTAATTCGCTTCTTTTTATTTCCTTTTTCCATACAAGATCACCGCCAGCATCATAAATTTCAACTGTTATATCAGTAAGTTCATTTAAAATAATTTCTATATTGGTATTTATATCTTTTTCTGGAGAAAAAGGATTGGGCCAATTATATGTTTTTATTTCTGATACTTTTTTATAATCAAGTTGTAATGCCCGATAAACATTTATCCTCCCCCACCCTGTTTTTTTATCAAATCCTGTTTCTTCTATATCATCGCTTGTTTGTTCAATTATATTTCTTACTTTAATCGGAGTTAAATTATCAAAATAAAGTAAAAGCAAAGCTGCAAGACCGCTTACATAAGGAGCAGCAAAGGATGTTCCGCTTGCCTGAGAATACTTATAACAAGAAAGTTTATTATCTGTACTATAAATATCCTCTCCTGGCGCACAGACATCTATTTTCCCGGTATTTGAAAAATCAGCCTTTTTATCAAGTATATTTGATGCTCCTACACTTATTACATTTGAGTATGCAGCTGGATAAAAAGTATATGTGTCCGAATTACCTGCTGCAGCAACAATGATACAATTTTTTGAATAAGCATAATTTATCGCATTTCTCAAAGTTATACTGTCTTCTTCTCCACCAAAACTCAAATTTAAAACTTTTGCACCGTTATCCACTGCCCAGATAATACCCGTATATACAACATCATCAGAACCGTTTCCTTCTGAATCTAAAACTTTAACTGGCATAACCAGAACATTTGCTGTATATGTTGCATTGCATAAAGATACACCGGCAATGCCTGTTGCATTATTAATATTTGCCGCAATTATTCCTGCAACAAAAGTTCCATGCCCTAAAGAAATTCCATCATCTGATGGCGACTCCGCAGGATTAAGTATATTAATACCATTTATAGTCCTTCCCTGTAAATCTTCTTGAAAACAGTTATTACCACAACCAATACCCGTGTCAATAACTGCAACTATTATTTTTTTATTTTTTAAAGTATCAAAAAATATATTATTCAAAGCATAATCTGCCTGAATTTTATTAAATCCCCATAAAGAACCATTCTGATAATAAGTATCATCCGGGGTAGAAAGTGGGGTATAAAGAGCATATCTAAAATAGTTGGGCTCAGCATATTCTATTATTTCTTCATTTGAAAGTTCTTTAACAATACTTTGCATCAAATTAATATCAAAAATTTTATAACATGAAAAAGGAATATTTTTAAAATAATTTTTTTTAAGTTTGAGATTATATTTTCTCTCAATATACGAAATTGCTTCTTCTTTTAACTTAAACTCTGTATTATATCTTTTTCCCATTTTTTCTAAATCTTCATCTTTTATGCTATCTTTATATTTTATAATAATCTCATCCTTATATAATGGTAATTTTTTAATATCAATAGGTTCTGCAAACAATGGTGAAAAAAATATAAAAAAAATATTCAAACATATAAAAAATTTCTTCATGTTGAATTTCCTTTTTTATTATTCAATACAATCTAAAATTTTTTCTGCCAGAAATTCTTTTGTTCCTCCCCCACTGAAAACAACTTTACCTTTTTTATTTAAAATTATTATATCATTATGGTCCGAGCCAAACCCGCAATCTTTCTTAGTTACATCATTTACCACTATAAAGTCCAGATTTTTTCTTTTTATTTTTTCTTTTGCTCTTTTTAGATTATTTCCGATTTCTGCTGAAAACCCTATAATTTTTTTATTTTTTTTATTTACGCCCAAAAAACCAAGTATATCTTTAGTTGGTTTTAATTTTAAATTTAAATTTTTTTCACGTGGAATTTTACCATCTATTTTTTCAACTGTAAAATCTCCTACTGCTGCAGCACTTATTATTATATCTGATTTCTTAAAATATTTTTTTGCCATTTCAAACATATCATTGGCAGATTCTATTTTTTGACAGATATCTGCATCGGGAATAAGATCTGTTTTTCCCGTAATAAAAATAACATTTGCTCCTCTCGCTTTAGCTTCATTTGCTAAAAAAAAACCTGTTTTACCAGATGATGCGTTAGTAATGTAACGTATATCATCAATTTTTTCTGCTGTTGGTCCGGAAAGAATTAAAACAGTTTTATTTTTTAAAGATTTTTTTTTTAATAAAGAAATTGCTTCATTTACTATTTTTTCAGTATCTTCTATATGTCCATCCCCATAATCGCCGCAGGCAAGCAATCCTTTTTTAGGACCTACGAATTTATAGCCAAATTTTTTTAGTTTTACTACATTTTCTTTAACAATGTTATTTTCCCACATATTCTTATTCATTGCCGGTGCAAATAAAACTGGCTTTTTACTTGCCATGACTGTTGCTGTTAAAAGATCATCTGCAATACCTGAAGCAATTTTTCCTATTATATTAGCAGTTGCTGGAACAACTAAAATTAAATCACAATCCTGCGAAAGGTCAATATGTTTAATCTTTGAATTATAATTTTTGCTAAAATAAAAGATGTCATCATAAACTGGATTTTCACTTAATGTTGCGAGGGTAAGCGGAGTTATAAACTCCTTTGCTGCAGAAGTCATTATGCAAATTACTTCGTTGTTCTTTTTCTTAAATTCACGGATAATATCACATGCTTTATATGCGGCAATACTGCCAGTAATCCCAAGAACAATTTTTGCCAATTTGTATTAATCCTCTTCATTTATTTTAGTAATATTAAATTCAGGATATTTCACTTTGTCCTGCATAAATTCCATAATGGCAGCAACAACGGGTTTATTTTTTCTTAAAGTGTCATCTAAATCTCCAGGATTATCAAGTATCTGTTTAGCTCTGCTTGCTATAGCAATAATCGCGGCGTATTTACTAGGTATCCTTTTTTCTATGTCATCAATATCATAATTTAATTTTTTCATAATACTACCTCCTTTAAATTTTATATCTTCTAAATTTTTCCAATTTAATTATAATCTCCAAACAATTGATAGTTTCTTTTAAATCTTTATTTACTATTATATAATCATAATTTTCCCTTTCTTTCAATTCTTTTTTTGCAAGTTTTAATCTTTTCTTTATACTCTTTTCTGAATCTGTTTTTCGTTTTCTTAAGCGTTTTTCCAGTTCATTAAAGTCAGGCGGCATCATAAAAACAGTAACGCAATTTTTTAATTTGGTTTTTATTTTATTTGCTCCCCGAACGTCAATATCCATAATTACATTTTTCCCCTTATTGATATTATCAAGCACTGGCTTTTCAGGGGTTCCATAAAAATTATCAAGTACTTTTGCATATTCCAAAAATTTATTTTTTTTAATATTGCTTTTAAATTTAGTTTTTGTATAGAAATAATAATCCTTTTTATCTATTTCGCCTTTCCTTGGTTCTCTTGTTGTTGCTGATATTGAAAGAAAAAAATCTTTTTTGTGTTTTTTGATGAATCTGTTTATTATCGTACTTTTACCGGAACCAGAAGGTCCTGAAATTACAAAAACAATTCCTTTTTCCATTTTTGATACCTTTTTATTCTAAATTTTGAACCTGTTCTCTTATTTTATCATTTAACTCTTTTATATTAACTATACTTTTTGTTATTTCCAGATATGATATTTTAGATGAAATCGTATTGGCTTCCCTGTTTATTTCCTGAGTTAAAAAATCAATCTTTTTACCAACTGGATTTTCCTTTTTTAATAATGTCTCAATCTGTTCTGTATGTGATGTAAGTCTCACCAATTCTTCATTTATATCAAATCTTTCAAGTATTTGAATAATCTCTTTATCTTTAAATAGTTCATCATCATTTAAAATTTTTTTTATTTTTTGTCTTATATTGTTTATATATTCAATTTTATATCTATCATAAATTTTTTTTATATTCTTAATTTCTTTATATATATCTTTTATTTTATCTTTAATATCGTTAACCAATTTTTTACCTTCTATTTTTTTCATTAAAAATAAATTTTTAACTGCTTTTATAAGCGTTATTTTTACGCTTTGCCAGTTAAAGACTTTTTTATCCACACTTTGCTTTTTTTGAATGATACCCTCTATATTTTGTATCAGTGCAGAAACTGGTATTTCTTCTTTTACCCCTGTTTTATTAAATATTTTTTTAAATTGAATATATGCTTCTTTAAATAATCTTTCGTTAATTTTAATTGTTAAATTATCTGAACTTTCTATATTAATAAAAACATCTATTCTGCCACGGTTTATTTTTTCATTTATTAATGAATAAATAAAAGGTTCAAGCGAAAAAAATTCCTGTGGCAGATGCAAATTTATTTCTTTATATTTTGAATTTAAACTTCTTATATTTATAGAATAAAATTTATCTTTATATGTTCCCCACGCTGTCATACTCAAAGGCATATTTTCACCTTTTTACTTTGAAACCGCAACGAAAAAAGCAATTACCGATATTACAGCTGCGGTTAAACTGAGATATGGCCATTTTTCAATCACATCCAAAATATTATCATCCTGTCCATATTGCTGTTTTAGTTCATTTATGCTCTTTTTAAGTTGAGCAATTGAAAGTTCATTATTATTGATTTCTTTTTTTAACACCTGTAAAATATCATCCCAACTCTGTATTTTATCTATCTGCCCTTTTAAAGAATCTTTAGTTATATTATAATCATCCAAAAAACTTTTTATGTCTTTGAAATTTTTCTTGTAATCATCTTCTAAAATTTGAAATTTTTCTTTCTGCGAATTCAACTCTTCAATTAAATTTTTTATTTCTAAACTTTTTTCATCTATCTTTTTTATATCACCCTGCATAGTATTTAAGGAAGAATAAATATCAGATATTTTTGTTTTCACTTCCTCTGACGAACTTTTTAATCTTTCGTATTTTATCTGTAACTCTTTTATTTCAATAGTAAAATCAGTTTGAATATCAGATTTTATTTCTGCCTTTTTAGTTGTTTCTTGCGTTGATTGATCTTCTTCTGATATTTTTATTTCTTCAGCATAAATAAAAAGGCAAGATAAAAAAAAGGAAAATATAATTAAAAAAAATTTTTTAATTATTATTCTGAACATTTTTATTTGCTATCCTTTCATAAATATAATCAAAAATTGAAACAATAGTAAAACCTCCACCAAATACTAAAAAAATAAAAGTAAAAACATTTTTCATCACAGGATCCCATTGCCCGCCAGTTGTAAAAAATATTAAAATTGCTAAAATGAGTAAAAAAACCCAAAAAATCACATTTATATAAAAATATTCTTTTAATGTAAATTCTTCTTTTTCTACTGGTTTTGTCTGCTGCTTTATTTTATCTTTCTTTCCCATATTTGCCCTCCTTGATTATTTTAATTTAATTTCTACCAATGCCTATATATTTAAAACCTAATTTTTTAACAAATTTTGGGTCATATATATTTCTGCCGTCAACTATAGCAGGATTTTTCATAAGTTTTTTAATTTTATTTAAGTCTGCTTCTTTAAATTCATTCCATTCAGTCAGTATAACAAGGCATTCGCTATCCTCTGCAACTGAATATATATCTTTACAAAAATGAACACCTTTTAAAACCTTCTTTGCATTTTCCATTGCAGCAGGGTCAAATGCCTTTACATTGCAACCTTTTTGCAAAAGCAAATTTATTATATCAATAGATACAGCATCTCTTATATCATCTGTATTTGGTTTAAATGCAATACCCAGGACACCTATTTGCCTTCCTTCTATTGTCCCGAGTATCTGTTTTATCTTATTAAAAATATTTTTTCTCTGCAATTTATTTGTTTCCATAACTGCCTTAAGAATCAATGGTTCATAATCTTCGTGTTTTGCAATATTTATAAGTGCAGATACATCTTTTGGAAAACAGGAGCCCCCAAAACCCGCACCTGCTTCTAAAAACAATCCACCGATCCTTTTATCCAATCCTGCTACTTCTGCAACTACCTTCACATTTGCTCCAACCCTTTCGCATATATTAGCTATCTCGTTTATAAAAGAAATCTTTGTTGCTAAAAAAGAATTTGAAGCGTATTTTATCATTTCTGCACTTCTTATATCAGTTATTATTATTTTTGTGTTTAATGGTTTAAAAATTTCTGCCACTTTATTCCCAACTTCTTTTTTTGATATTCCGATTACAATTCTATCTGGATTCATAAAATCGTGGATAGCAGATCCTTCTCTTAAAAATTCAGGACAGGAAACAACATCAAATTGATATTTCTTTTTCATATTTGAATTAATTATACTTGCTATGATATCGCCCATTCCAACAGGGACAGTGCTTTTATCAATTATAATTTTATATCCATTTATATATTTACCTATGCCTTTTGCAACATTCTTAACAAAAGTAAGGTCTGCTTCGCCATTTTCCTTTGGCGGTGTGCCAACAGCAATAAAAATTATATCTGATTTTTGAATTCCTTCTCTTAAAATAGATGTGAATTTAATTCTTTTTTTGTTTCTTTTTAATAACTCTTCTAACCCTGGTTCAAATATTGGAAGCATTCCTTTTTTTAAATTATTTATCTTTTTTTTATCAATATCAACACAGATAATATCATTGCCGAGATCTGCAAGACATGCACCGGTTACCAGACCCACATAACCTACTCCAACAACACCAATTTTCATCAAAACCTCCTGATATTAAATATTTAAGATATTTATAACATAACTTTATTAGTTTTACAATATTATAAATTGAAAGTTATGGGAATAAGGATAGACATGGTATACACATACAGAAGTTAAAAATAATGAATAAAGATAGACTATTAGTTCTTAAGAGAATATTACA
>DYJU01000083.1 GCA_020722985.1 Candidatus Methylomirabilis sp. | reverse complement strand
ATAATAAAATACTCCTGAGATTGATTTGGCTCCATTGGCTTGGGGATAATTTTCCCAAAAAATATCACCGTAATTTACCCAATAATGAGATGTCTTATCTTTTTTTTCAATATCCACAATTACTTTTGAAAGTTCAGTGTTAGTTAAAGGACCTAAACCTTTATACAAAGGGTTGACTTTACAGACGCTGAAAGCAGAGAATAATACTAACAGAATAAGAAATTGGACTTTTTTTTGAAGAAAAAGAAAATATGTTAAAAGACCAGAAACTATGGAAATAGTCATTATTTTTAAATCATTCTGTATAAATTTAGGGAAGTTTATTTTGAAATAATACCCCAGATGTAGATTGATAATAAATGTTATTATCCCAATTAAAATAGAAGATAAATAATAGTCTTTATTTTTATTTATCTTACATTTTGTTAAAAAATAGAATGTAAGAATTAAGTTTGCTAAACCAATTCCCAATATTATTCTCTTATTAGTAGTAAGACTGAAAAGTGTAAGTTGTGCAAGTATTTTTGAAAATCCAATAAAAACATAGAAGGAAGAAAGTATTAGATATATAGTTAATCCTAATAAAATTCCATCTATCTTTTTTTTGTTCATATAGTTTTTTATTTGTAAAAAAATTAAGGTAGGCATAATATACAAAAAAAACATAAAAAAATTTGAAGCCTCGCTTTGATTACCAAAATTTGCAACCCCTTTCGCATCCTCGAGAAGTTGAATATTATAAAAACCGTTTAAAAACTTATAGATGTCTAACCCCCCGCCAAAAAAAAGCCTTTTACCGGGGTATACGGTATGAAAAATTATATCTATTATGTTTTTGAAAGATAAATAAAATAAAAATATTGTTATTGTTGCAGATGTAACTATCAATATAAGAGATAAAAGATAGTATCTGATTCTCCATAAGTTATTTTCTCTTTTAACAAAAAAATTGAAGATATATCCTCCAATAAACAAAATCACTAACAAAGTAAGAGCAATAATAAAAGGCGGGTATAAAACGAAAAAAAATACCACTAAAAAATAATAAAATAACACTGAAAATAAAATAAGTTCTTTTTTTGATTTGAAATTTATGATTCTTATCCCGAAATATAAAAGAAAAAACATAGAAGAAACTGTTTCTAAACTGGATCCATTGGAATACCACCATTGATAAAAAGGGGTAAGAAAAACAGCGAAAGCCATTAAAATTGATAAAAAAACACTATTTATCATTAAAGTAAAAAATAAATAGGATGATAACAAAAGAATAACTCCCCTGTAAAACCACTTAAACGCGAAAGCGTGTTCAAAAGGTAAAAAGAAAAATGACCAGTTATACGGTTTAAAAATAGTTGTCCAGTGATTAGTTGGAGCTTCATACAGTATTGACATCTCTTGTCCAAAACCAGTTAATTGGTTGAAATGATTGTAATTATTAAATCTTTGAGAGGCGGTTAAAGGTGTTGAAACCAACCATTCATCGGATCTAATAGCCCTTGGAGAGCCAAAAATTAGATTCTTGTCTTTCTGAGAAGGATTCATTAACTTGTTATATATTCCTATTGAGGATCCATTCAGTCTCAAAAAGCTAAGCATTATGAGAGAAATAAATAAAACTATTGGAAATATTATTTTCTTAACTCTATCCATTTTTTATATTTTAACTATTTAAAGTTTAATTTTTTCTTCATTTAAAGTTTTATTGTTTATTGTGTATAATTATATCAATTATCAATTAAATAAAATAAATGAAAAGACTACTTATAACCGGTATAGGTGGTTCAGCTGCGTTAGGGTTCGTAAAATCTTTAAAAGATTCTCCCGAAGATTTTTATATTATAGGTTGCGACTCCAATAAATACTATTTAGAAAGGGCAAAAGCCAATGAAAAATATCTTATTCCACCTTGTTCTGATAAAAATTATCAAAAAATATTAGAAGAAATAATTAAAATTACTAATCCTGATTTTATATACTCACAAACAGATGTAGAGATAGAGAAATTATCAGAGCTACGCCACCTTTTTGATAAATATAAAGTTAAATATTTTTGGCCGAATAAGCAAACAGTTAAAATATGTATGAACAAATATTTATCTTATAAAGCTTGGTCAAAGGCTGGTTTAAAATTACCTAAAACTTTTCTTATTAACTCTCCTACAGATTTAAAAAAAGCTTTTAAAGAGTTAGGTTCACCATTATGGATTAGAGAAATAAAAGGAGCGTTTGGTAAGGGATCTTTACCTGTATCTTCCTTTGAAGAGGCAAAAATTTGGATTGATGTCCGAAAAGGTTGGGGAAACTTTACTGCGGCTGAAATGCTTCAACCAGAAAAAATGGTTACTTGGCAATCTATTTGGTATAAAGGAGGTCTTGTTGTTGCTCAAAGTAGGAAGAGACTTTATTGGGAATTTGCCAATCGAGTTCCTTCGGGGGTAACTGGTCTAACAGGGACCGGCGTAACTATTAGAGATAGCCAAGTTGATAAAATTTCCCAAAAGGCAATTTTAGCTATTGATAAGAAACCACATGGTATTTTTAGCGTAGATTTGACCTACGATAAAGATAATATTCCAAATCCCACAGAAATAAATATAGGAAGATTTTTTACCACTCATTATTTTTTTACTAAGGCTGGTTTAAATATGCCCTATATTTTTATAAAAATAGGTCTTGAAGGCAAATTAATAAAAATAAAAAATAAAATTAATCCATTAACACCCGGACTTGCTTGGATTAGGGGTCTTGATTTCGAACCGGTATTAACAGACTTAAAGAAAATAAACCATCATCAAATGATTATAAATGAACTACTAAAAAATAAAAAACAATGAGAGTTCTTATAACAGGAGTAACGGGTTTTATTGGTCATCATCTGATTTTAAAATTAACAAAGGTAAAAGAAATTAAAGAAATTCTTTGTTTAGTTAGGAATGAAACCTTAGCTCGAAGAAAATTTTTAAATATTAAAAAAATAAACTTTAAAGAAATAGACCTAATAAGAGATAAAATAAAAATTAACAAGAAATATGACGTTTTAATACACCTTGGCGAACTTATACCTACATTAAATCAGAAAAATCGTATTACTTTTATAGAAAACAATCTAATAGCCAAAAACATAATAGAAAATATACTTTTTACTGAACGGGTTAATAAAATAATCTATACTAGTACTGTTGATGTTTACGGTAAACCCTTATATCTACCTATTGATGAAGAACATCCTAAAAATCCTTTAACATTATATGGGATTTCTAAATACACCAATGAACTTTATCTTAAAAAAGTTTGTGAACAAATGAATATAAAGCTAATTATTTTAAGACTTTCCCAAGTTTATGGTCCAGATGAGCCTGTTATAAAAGTTATCCCTCTTTTTGTAAAGAAAATTAAACAGAATAAAACTATCACTTTATACGATAGAGGTAAAGTAGTCAGAGATTGGGTATATGTTGAAGATGTAGTTTCCGCAATAATTAAAGCTTTGTACTTTAATAATGATACAGAGGTTTTTAATATCGGAAGTGGTAAACAAAATACATTATTAGATTTAATAAGGATTTTAAAAAAATTATTTAATAGCAATGTTAAAATCGAAATAAGCAATATAAAAAAAGATTCACGCCCGAAATTATTTTTTAATATCAATAAGGCTCAAAATAAATTAAAATATAAACCTAAATTCGATTTAGAAAAAGGAGTCACAGAATATTTAAAATATGAGAAACATAATTTTTGATTTAGACGGTACATTAATAAATATTTCAGAGCGTTATTATGTAGCCCATCTAAGAGCTGCTAAATTATCTAAAATAAATCCGTTATCAAAAGAAGAATATTGGGATAAAAAAAGGGGGAAAATAACAGAAGCGAAAATATTAAACAAAAATAGAAATTCTTTAACTTTCAAATGGTATGAATCTTTTAGAATAAATTTTTTAGAATCAAAAGATATTTTAAAACTTGATAAATTATTTTTCTGGGTTCATCCACTTCTTCAATCGTTAATGAAAAAAAACAACTTGTACCTTATAACTCTTAGAAGAAATAGAGAACAGTTAATACAAGAACTCAAAAACTTTAAAATTTTGTCTTATTTTAAAAATATATTTAGTGATTCTGCTAAAGATAATCCTACACTAGTTAAGTTAACTTTAGCCAAACAGATTCTAGCAATTGATGAATCGGACTTATTGATTGGAGATACAGAGGTTGACATTGATACAGCTAAAGCATTGGGTATTAATTCTGTAGCGGTCTGTAGCGGTATACGTACTAAAGATATATTATCAAAAAATAATCCTACGTTTTTAGTAAAAAACGCTTATGAATTTTTCAAAAAAGAACAGTAAAGAAAAATCCAAAATGTCTACTATAATGATTATGCCCGTTTTCAATGAAAAAAAAAGGATAATAGAGGTAATAAAAGGTTTTCAACAAAAAGTTGTTGATTGTCTTTTTATTGTAAATGACGGCTCAAGTGATAATACCCCTAAAGTGATTAGAAACGCAATCCTTAAATATTTAAGAAAATCGAAAACAAAAGTAATTTTTCATAATAACAAAGTAAGAAAAGGGGTAGGATATAGTATTCAATTAGGCTTAAGATATGCATTAAAACACAACTACCAGATAATAGGTAATATGCCAGGAAATGGAAAGGACAAACCTAAGGATATTCTCAAACTTATAAAACCTATTCTTAACAATGAAGCTGACTATGTGACAGCTTCTAGATTTCATAAAAAGGCTAAAATTTATCACATGCCTATGGCTAGGAAACTCTTAATTAAGCTTTATACAATTATTTTTAAAATAATTTTTCCTAAATATAAAGGCACGGATGTAACTAACGGTTTTAGAGCTTACAAAATAGAGATTATTAAGCACAGAAACATAAACCCCTTTCAAAGTTGGTTAAATAAGTATGAATTAGAATATTACATTTTATATAAAGCCTTAGAGAATAATTTTCGCTTTAAAGAAGTTCCGATTTCTAAGTATTACCCTAAAACAAAAAGGAATTATTCAAAAATAACCCCTTTTCTTGATTGGTTTAACATCTTAAAACCTCTTGTTTTTTTAAGATTGGGAATCAAAAAGTAGAAGTTTTTATTTATATTCTATTTTTCCTAAAATATCTAAAATATTTATGGCTATTTCACCTGTGTAATATTTAAATATCTTTCTATTTAGATTTTCAAACAAAAAGTTAATTTGTTTATATAAAGCTTCTTCACGGTTATCTATATAAGGTATTGTAATATCACCATTTCTATATATAGGATTAAATGGAGTAATTTTATTTTTTTCTACTCTTAATTCTTTATCGTAAACTTTAATTTTTTCTACAGGATCAATATCATCAAAAAGGACCATTTTTTTAGAACCAACTAAAGTAATTAGTCTCATTTTAATCGGAGAAAGCCAACTTAAATATATATATGCGGTGAAGTTATTGTTAAAATTAATGACCAAATTAGCGACTTGCTTTTTGTGATAATTTTTAAGATGTTGAGAGCCTGCTGAATATACTTTTATAGGTTTTAATTTCGGAAATAAGTATAGAAGAATAGATAGATCGTGTGGGGCTAAATCCCAAATAACATCTATCTCTTTCTGAATTAATCCTAAATTTGTTCGTAATGAGGTATAATAATAAGGTGTGCCTATCTTTTTTTTCTCAACTAACTCTTTTATTTTCTGAACAGGTGAATAAAAAATAAAAGGGAAATCAACATGAAGATAACAGTGATTTTTTTGAGCCAGCAGAAAAAGTTTTTTTGCTAAATTTAAAGAGGTTGTAAAAGGTTTTTCTATCCATAAGTGTTTTTTAGACATTAAAACTTTTTCTCCTAGATTATAATGGGTTTCTGGCGGAGTAGCCACAGCAATCAAATCTAAGCTTTTATCCGATAATAAATCTTGGAAATTCCTTGTAAGCTTTAAAAAGGGATAATCTTTTTTAATATTTATTAAATTCTTTTCCAATAAATCACATCCCCAAACCATCTCAAAACCTTCATGTCTATAAAAATTCCTTATTAAATTAGGCCCCCAATAACCTAATCCAACTACACCTACTTTAATTTTTCTCATAAAAATCTGCGATTTTTTTAACTATATATTTAATTTGCTTTTTAGTTAAGTCAGGGAAAATAGGTAGAGAAATTATTTGTTCTGCTACCCCTTCAACAATAGGAAGGTCTCCCTTTTTATAGCCTAAAAAACTGTAAGTTTTTTGCAGATGCAGAGGGGTAGGATAATGGATAAGTGCTTGGATGCCGTTTTCTTGTAAATATTTTAACAAGCCGTCTCTTTTTTTAACCCTAACTACATATAAGTGAAAAACACTTTGGCGGTCTTTAAATATTTTTGGAGTATAAAGTATATGAGGGGAAAGTTTGTCCAGTAGAGTTGAATATATTTTTGCAATTTCTTGTCTTTTACCATTCCATTTGTCTAAATGTTTAAGTTTAACTTTTAAAATAGCTGCTTGGAGTGAATCTAAACGAGAATTTACACCGACGGTTATATGGTAGTATTTTTTCTTCTGTCCATACTCTCTTAAAAATTTAACCTTCTCAGCAATTTTTTTGTCATTTGTTACTATCGCTCCACCATCACCATAAGCGCCTAAATTTTTTCCGGGGTAAAAAGAGAAAGCGGCAAAGATACCAAAATTTCCTACCAGTTTAGTTTTGTAAAATGCGCCATGAGCCTGACAGGCATCTTCTATAAGATAAATTTTTTGTTTTGATTTTTTTATAATTTTTTTTATCTCATCGAGTTTTTCCGGCTGTCCATAAAGGTGTACAGCTATAACAGCTCTTGTTCGAGAAGTTATTTTTCTTTTAAGATCCGATAGCTCCATCCCATAATCAGTTTCATCAATATCTACAAACACCGGTTTTAGATCATTTTCTGATACCGCTAAGGCAGTAGCGATAAACGTATTTGCAGGGACAATAATTTCACTGCCTGAAGGAAGTCCTAAAGCTCTGATCCCTAGTATTAAAGCATCAGTTCCAGAGTTTACCCCTAGACAATATTTAGTGCTTATATATTTTCCAAATTCCTCTTCAAATCTTTTTGTCTCTTCTCCCTGAATAAATTGGGAAGTATTAATCACCGTTGATATAGCTTTGTTTATATCTTTTCTAATAGTTTGATATTGCGTTTTTAAGTCAACAAAGGGAATTTGCATAAAGTTTATTTTAACATTTTTAAAAATTTTTTCACAGGATCCAAGCACATCGCCAATTCTGCTTCTTTAGTTAGAGCAGCAATATGAGGTGTAAGAATAACGTTCTCTAAAGAAAAAAATTCTTCTTTAACTTTAGGTTCATTTTCAAAAACATCTAGGGCAACACCGGAAATTTTTTTTGTTCTTAATGCCCAAATTAAATCTTTTTCATTTATAATTCCTCCCCGAGAGGTATTTATTAAATAGCTTTCTTTTTTCATCAAAGATAATTCATTTTGAGAAATAAGATTACGAGTTTTAGGAGTAAGGGGTAAGTGAAGCGAGACAATATCAGCAGTTTTAATAAGGATAGTAAAGTTAGTTTTTTTAATTGAAAATTTTTTCAAAGTATTTTTATCTAAATAAGGATCATAACCAAGAACTTGTTTAACTTTAAAAGCAATCAGTTTTTCTGCTATTAAATGACCAATTGCTCCACAACCAATTAGGCCAATTGTTTTGCCTTTTAATTCTTTTCCTTTAGCGCTTAAAAGCCGCCAATTACCCTTTTTTAGAGATTCTACTTGAAGGGAGAAGTTTCTTAGTAGTAAGATCATTAACGCGATTACATATTCTGCGACACTATTGGCATTGGACCCGGGGGCGTTTATGACTTTAATATCGCGTTTTTTACACTCTTGCAAATCTATGTTATCTATTCCCACCCCGGCGCGTAGAATGAATTTTAGATTTGGAAATTGCCCTAAAAGGCTTTTGGTAACTTTAGTATAAGTTCTGACGAATATTGCTTCTATTTCATTTTTTTGATCTTTGGTTAATTTTGTATGGGTAATTACCGTAATATTTGCTGAAAGTAAAGTTTTTATAGCTTGGGGATGTATTTCCTTTTTTTCATACAAAAGAAGTTTCATTGGGCTTTAAATAAAAAAATAACTCCTAAAAAAATTAGACTCATACCGATTATTTTTGGAAAACTTATTGTTTCATGTAGAAATAAATACGAGAGAAAAAGTATAGATATATAAGAAAGGCTCATGGCAGGGTAAGCTATAGAGAGGGGAAACTTGTTTAGTATATAAATCCAAAGCATAGCTCCAAATCCGTAAAGTAAGAATCCAATCAAAAGATATTTATTGGCAAAAAATCTTAGGAAAGTTTGATAGTCAAGCTTAATGATTTTGATATCGTTAGCGCCAATTTTAAGTAAAAGTTGAGCGATTGATACGATTAT
>DYJU01000009.1 GCA_020722985.1 Candidatus Methylomirabilis sp. | reverse complement strand
AAATATTTTTTTATTGAACAGGATTTTAAATAATTGTAAAATATAAAAAAATACGGGCTGGTAACTCAGTTTGGTTAGAGTGCCATCTTCACAGGATGGAAGTCGCTGGTTCAAGTCCAGTCCAGCCCACCATAATATTTAAAAAGGAGGATATAAATGTGCAAAAACTGTGGTTGTGGAGTTAATAAAAAGAAAAAGAAGAAATAGGAAAGATAATTAATGCATGAAGTTTCCATAGCAGAAGAAATAAAAGATATAGTTATAAAAAATTTAAAAAAAAATAATGCCAAAAAAGTAAAAAGAATTGTTTTACAGATTGGTAAATTAACTTCTATTGTTCCTGATGCTTTACTTTTTGCTTTTGAAGTGATATCAAAAAACACACCGTTAGAAAATGCAAAAGTCGAGATAGAAACGATTGAAATAAAAGCAAAATGCAAAAGTTGTAAAAAAGTTTTTAAATTAGAAAACTTTGAATATCAGTGTCCATCCTGCAAAAAAACTGATTTTCAAATAATTGAAGGCAGGGAAATGGTAATACGTACAATTGAAATGGAAGGGTAAATTTATGTCAGAAATAGATATCTTTGAAAACATAATGAAACGCAATGATGAAATTGCAAATGAAAATAAAAAATTATTAAAAAAAACTTTTTGTTTAAATATGATGAGTTCTCCAGGTGCTGGCAAAACAACTCTTCTGGAAAATACTTTAAAAATCATCAAAAACAGATATAGAATAGGTGTTATAGAAGGGGATGTAGCAACAACAAATGATGCCCGAAGAATAAAAAAATATATAAAAACTGTATATCAGATAAAAACAGAAAATTTTGGTGGGAGCTGCCATCTGGACGCTAAAATGATAAATCTGGCATTAAAAAAACTTAAAACAAATAAAAAAAATTATGATATAATTATTATAGAAAATGTGGGCAACTTAATTTGCCCTGCTGATTTTAACCTGGGAGAAAACAAAAAAGTTCTTTTACTCTCTGTAACAGAAGGAGAAGACAAACCTTTAAAATACCCTTTGATGTTTCAGGTTGCCGACCTTTTGATTATTAACAAAATTGATTTAATACCTTTTCTTAATTTTGATTTAAAAAAATTGATAAACAATGTTAAAAAAGTTAACCCCAAATTAAAATTTATTGAAATTTCTGCAGTCAATGAAAAAAATTTAGAAAATTTTATAAAAATAATTGATACCTGGTTAAAAGGAAAAAATAATGGCAGAAATTATTGAAGCAAAAATAAATAAAACAATAGATTATGCACATGTTTTTAACATTAAATTTTGGGAAGGTATCCAGTATAAACTCGCCAAAGTTTTAGGCATAGCAATAAAAGTAATAAGCGAAGATAGGAAAATTGTTACAGAAGAAAGTAATTTTTCCGAATTTTATAAAATTTTAACTTCTACGGAAAATGGTAAAAAAATTTGTGATGTAAAAAATGTTAACATAGGCGAAGATAATTTTGTTCGCCTTTATGGTGATTTAGAATATTACTGTGCAAATACATATTTTTATGGAAAAAAATTTAATATTTTAGTTGGTATTAAAGAAAAAAAAATTGACGAACCTTTAATAAAAAATTTAAGTGAAAAAGCAGGAGTTGATTATAACCTGTTATTAAACGCGTATAAAAATATTCCCGTTCTCCCCTCTGATAAACTTAAAAATCTTGCAGATCTTATTGTTGACCTATTTAATATGGTTATTGAACTTTCTGTACAGGAATATATAACGCAACTTGCAAATAAACAAAAAGAAGAAGAAATCGCCAAAATGAGCGCACTTATGGAAGCAAGCATAATCATAAATTCAACACGTGTATTAAAACAACTTTTAAAAATAATTATGCAATCGGCAGAAAAAGTTATGCAGGCAGAAGCATCTTCTGTATTTTTAATTGACAATGAAAGAAATGAACTATATTTTGAGGTGGCAACAGGTCCAAAGGAAGAAGAAGTAAAAAAAATAAGATTAAAGATGGGCGAGGGCGTTGCTGGTTGGGTTGCTTATACCGGCGAATCCTTGCTTGTCCCTGATGTTTCAAAAGATCCGCGATTTGCAAAAAGGGTTGATGAACAGACCCATTTTATAACACGTTCAATA
The DNA here is from genome assembly GCA_020722985.1 of Candidatus Methylomirabilis sp. Taxonomy (GTDB): domain Bacteria; phylum Oederibacteriota; class PGYV01; order PGYV01; family DYJU01; genus DYJU01. Next base: position 40,211 of record DYJU01000009.1, on the reverse strand, counting down.
ATCTGTGTCCCTTTAAAAGTAAGAAACCAAACAATTGGTGTTGTTCAGGTATTAAATAAAATTGGCGGCGGAACTTTTTCAAAATCAGAAATAAAATTTTTAGAAGCACTTGCTTCACAGGCTGCAATTGCTATAGAAAATACAAACCTTTACGAACATTTAGAAGAAAGAGCAGAACAGTTAAACAAAGAATTAAAAGAAGCAATGGTTAATCTTTCTATTGAAAAAGGAAGAATAGAATCTATACTACAATCAATGGAAGATGCCGTCCTTGCCGTTGATAAAGAAAAAAATATAGTTATGACCAACAGGGTTGCTGAAAAATTATTCACAGTAAAAACAGAAGAGGCAATAGGAAAATCAATTGATACCTACATAGAAACAAAAGAATTTATAGATAACTTTAATATTGTTCTTAAAACAAAAAATATTACAAAAAGCGAAATAAAGGTATCTCTTGCAAATAAGGAACATATTTTTGCAGCTGTTTTTGCACCAATTCTTGATGAAAAAAAAGAAATACAGGGTTCGGTCGCTGTATTCAGGGATATTACTGATATCAAAGAATTAGATAAAATGAAATCAGAATTTTTAAACATGGTTTCTCATGAATTAAGAACTCCTCTAACTCCTATACAGGTTTATAGCGAACTTATGATGACCAGAAAATTAACAGAAGATAAAATTAAAAATTATTCTACAATTATTAACAAAGAAACCCAGCGTTTAGGATCATTAATTGGCGATTTATTAGATTTATCCAGAATAGAATCTGGAAAAGGTTTAAGTTTATCATTAGAAGAAATTGATTTTATTGAAATAATAAAAACAGTTGCCGAAACATTTAAAAGTGCTTCTGAAAAACATATAATTGTTTTAAATATACCAGAAAAAAGTGAAAAAATCTCTGTTGATAAAAACAAAATGATACAGGTTATGACAAACCTTTTATCAAACGCTGTTAAATATTCGCCAAATGGTGGTAAAATTTATATTGCATTAGAAGAAAAAAATGATAAAATTTATGTTAGCGTTCGTGATGAAGGATTAGGAATATTTAAAGATGATCTGCCGCATATATTTGAAAAATTTTATAGGGCAAAAACAGAGGATATAAAAAAAATAGGCGGAACAGGCATCGGGTTGCCAATAGTTAAATACATGCTGGAATTGCATAATGGAGGTATAGAAGTTGAAAGCGAATATGGTAAAGGAAGCACTTTTACTTTTTATATTCCTAAAACTAAAAATATTTAAAGGAGGGTTTTTATGTCAGAAAAAAAGAAAATAGTTGTTGCTGATGATGAACCATTTATTCTTTCTGCTTTACAGGATACTTTATCTGATAGTTATGCTGTTTATACAGCGTCCAATGGAAAAGAAGCAATAAAAACTGTTGAAAAAGTTATGCCCGATCTTATCATTTTAGATGTTATGATGCCTGAGATGGATGGTCTTGAAGCATGCAAGCAATTGAAAAAAAATAAAGCAACCGCTTCTATCCCGGTTATCATATTAACTGCCAAAGGACAGATTACCGATATAGAAAAAGGTTTTAAATCAGGCGCTGACGCTTATGTTGTAAAGCCATTTTCTCCAGCCCGTTTAATTGAAAAAGTAGAAGAAATTTTTGAAAAAGTTGAAATGCGTAAAAAAATTATAGAAGAAAAAAAGAAAATGTAATTTTATTTAAAAAATTTATAGTAATCGCATTAAATATGATTTATGTTTTGGGATTTATAATTATAACTTAGTAATGGTTCAGCCATCAGAAGTGAACTTTGAAAAGTATGACTATTAATCTATTAATAAGAAAACACATGGCACTGTCATTCTTATGAAGCCGAAAGATATGTAATATATATAGGAAAAAATTAAGGCTAACAGAAAGCCGATGAAGCAATCTGGCAGTTGAAAAACGAAAGAAGACAACACTAAAAGGCGATCGGTGGTAAAAGCAAGATTGCTTTGCCAGGCGGGAGTTACCTGTGAAATAAAATGCGGAAGTTATCGTTCGCCTGACTTTAAAATGACAAAATGGAAAAATATATTGATTAATTTTGTTCTGCCAGTGGCTAAACTATTACATAACTTATATTAAAACATATTCTTTAAAAATAACTTTTTTTGAGTAATAATAACTTATGCTTTATTTTTATTAAGTTTTTTATTTGATTTTTTTATCTTTATTTAATAAAATAATCAAAATATTTTTAAAAGGAGATAATCAAATGTATAAAGCAGGTATTTTAGGAACAGGTTATTATGTCCCTGAGAAAATAATTACTAATTTTGATTTAGAAAAAATTGTTGATACATCTGATGAATGGATCAAAACCAGAACTGGTATAGAACAGAGACGCCAGGCAGCAAAAGATGAATATACTTCTGATATGGGAGTAAAAGCAGCAGAAAAAGCAATTAAAAATGCGAATTTAAAAAAAGAAGATATTGATTTAATAATTACAGCAACTATAACAGGCGATTATCCCTGGCCCTCCACCGCAACAATAATCGCAAATAAATTGGATTTATCTGATATTCCGGCTTTTGATATTTCTGCTGCCTGTTCTGGTTTTATTTATGGATTAAAATTAGCAGATTCTTTGATAAAATCAGGAGATTTTAAACATATTCTTTTAGTTGCTTCTGAAAAATTATCATCTATTACTGATTATACAGACAGAAATACCTGTGTTTTATTAGGCGACGGCGCTGGTGCTGTTATTATAGGAAGGTCAGAAGAAAGTGAAATTTTGTCAACAGTTATTCATTCTGATGGTTCAAAATTAGAATTACTATATCAACCAGGCGGTGGTTGTGTCAACCCAGCATCAGAAGAAACTGTAAAAAACAAATTACATTATCTAAAAATGAATGGGGCTGATATTTTTAAGTTAGCCGTTGAAAAAATGCCAGAAGTTCTTGAAAAAGCATTAAAATTAGCAAATATCCCTGCGGAAAAAATTGATTTTGTAATCTTCCACCAGGCAAATATAAGAATAATAAATAACATAGCAAAACGATTTGGCTGGCCTGATGAAAAAAATATTGTAAATATACAAAAGTATGGCAATACTTCTGCGGCAACAATACCAATTGCTCTTGCAGAAGCAATAGAACAGGGAAAGATAAAAAAAGGGAAATTAATTGCGTTTTCTACTTTTGGAGCAGGTTTAACATGGGCAGGCGCCGTGATAAAACTATAAAAATTTAAGATTCTGCAAAGAATTGTGTTGAAAAATTAGTTAACATAAATAGGCACCTCTCCAGAAAATTTTAAATTTAAAAACTATTGACTTTACTTAATTTTTTTGATAAAATTTAACTAAATATTAACAAATTGTTCTAAGACAATTTTATATAAAAATAACGAACCCTATGAAAGGGGGTGAGAAGAAAGGAAAATGGGGAAAATAACCCCAAAAATCAGTAAAAATTTTGTTAGGAGGAAACCGAATGAAAAAGTTATTGGTCATTTTAGCAGTATTGGCTTTTGTTGTAAGCGGTATGTCTTTTGCAACTGATTCAAGAATTGCAGGGCTTGGTATTCCAGTATGGATGACTCTTGATGACGATGCAATTGTTTTTAGTTATGTTGGGCAATTAAATAATTACAAAAATCTCGCGTTACTTGAATTAACAGCCGCATCAACCGGGTTTGGCGGAGCAACATTAGATTTAAGTGGTAGTGCACTTGGTATTTATGCAGGGAAAAATATTGTTAGTAATGTCTTTGCAGATATTAATAATGCTATTTTAACTACTTGGGCTGGATTAAAATCAACTGCAGTAATTGGTACCGCTTCCTATACTTTAAATAGTACAATAGGAACTCCGGATAATCAACTTCTCGCAATATATGGGCTCGGATTAGAAGGAATGAACATTGGTATTGGACTTGGCTATTCAGCATCCAGCATGAGCCAGGCAGAAAAAACAACCTATCTTGCAAAAGATGAAATTTCCGGTTCACAATCACAGATTGATGTTTTATTAGGCGTTTCATTAAAAGGCGATGTTGGTATTGATGCTGGTATTTCTATCGGTTTACCATCATCAACAAATAAAGTTATGGACCAGAGATGGGATGGTTCTGCAAGCAAAAAAGATAACGAAGATACAGTAGAAGCATCTGGCATGAATCTCGACATTGGTGCAAGAGCAGTTATGAGTGATTTAATTGCAAACTTAGGATTTGGAATGTCTTCAGCCAAATTAACTGCAACTTTTATTAAAGATGGAAACAATGATGAAGATTGGGAAGATGCTGCAAATGATACAAAAGTAGAATCTTCAGGTGAAAATTCATCAATGAATGTTGACCTTGGTGTTGCAAAACTAACAAAAGTAAATAATGTAAACATTACAACAGGTCTTACTCTCGGTTATTCAAATTTAACAAATAAAGAAGGTATATACAAAGATAAACTTGATTCAACAAATGATCAAAAAGGGACAGAATCTTCTTCATCAGGTATCAACGTTGGCGTTAATGTTGCAGCAGAGGCAAAATTAAACGACACATGGTCAGCAAGAGTTGGCGCACAAAAAGGTATTTTTGGAACATCTTCAACAACTTCAAAAGACCTTGATAATTTAACAGAAAGCACCTCTTCTTCTGACACAACATCAGCACCGGTTATTTCAATGGGTGCGTCCTGCGTCGTTGGTAACTTAACAATTGATGGCGTTATAAGCCAGGCACTTTTATTTGATGGACCGTATTTTATAGGCGGTACCGCAACTGGTATGGCATCCCAGATTTCAGCAAAATATAATTGGTAATTGTGTAAAAAAGGTTAAGTTTACCTTTTAATAAAAACCCTGAATGGTGAAAAGCCATTCAGGGTTTTTTAATTTTTATTCATTTTTTAATAATTATTAAAAATTCATTGCAAAGATAATTTTTTTTTGATATAATATATATAACAAAAAAGTTATATTGGATTGTTTATAATATGTGGATAATTCTTTATTAAAAAGTATTTTTCTAAAAAATTATAGTTTTTTTTATAATTATTTTTTGTGGATAACTTTAAAATTTTTCGTGAATTCTGTTAACAATTACTAATGGAGGATTTAATTTTTATATGACTGTTTATATATGGAATGATTTTCTTTCCAAAATAAAAAATGATTTCCCAAACATATATATATGGTTAGAAAATGCAAATGGGTATTATGATAAAGAAAATAATAAATTTATTATAGAAGTTCCTGATGCTTTTCACAAAAAAACCATTGATGAGAAATATAAATATGACCTTATATCTATTATACATAATATTTTAAATAATGAAGATATTTCACTTATAGTAAATGTAAAACCAGATACTTTTGCCCAGGCAAAAAAAATTAATGCTCCCAAAATAACAATAAAAGAAAAACAGATAACTTTACCATTAGAAACAAAGATAAATTATATTCCTAATTTGAACTCTACTTTTAGATTTGATAATTTTATTGTTGGTAATAGTAATAAATTTACTCATGCGGCATGTAAAGCCGTTGCGGAATCACCTGGAGAGACATATAATCCACTTTTTATTTATGGTGACGTTGGTTTAGGAAAAACACATCTTTTACATGCTATTGGAAATTATGTTTATGAACATAATTCTTCTATGCGTATTATCATAACAACAGCAGAAATGTTTTTATCTGACGTTGTTAGACATATAAATGAAAAAAGAATGGATGAATTTAAAGAAAAATACAGAAATGTTGATCTTTTACTTGTTGATGATATACAGTATTTAAGGGGAGAATCAACAACTGAAGAGTTTTTCCATACTTTTAATGAACTTCATCTAAGAAATAAACAAATTGTTGCAACTTCTGATTCTCCTCCCTCTGAACTTAAATTAGAAGAACGATTAAAATCCCGTTTTTCATCAGGAATTATTGCTGATATTCAACCACCTGATTTTGAATTAAGAGTTGCAATTTTAAAACAAAAAGCAAAAGAAATTAATAGAATAATCCCCGATAATATCATTGCTTATATAGCAGAATATGTTGATACAAACGTTCGTGCCTTAGGAAGTACATTTATAACATTAATTTCGCTTGCCGATTTAAATAAAGTAGAAATAAACATGGAACTTGCCAAACAGGCAGTTAAAATGACAAGCCCATTTAAAGATTTTACAAAAAAAATTGGTATTGATTTAATTCAACAGATTGTTGCAGAATATTTTAATATAAAAGTTCAGGATTTATCATCAAGAAAAAGACCTGAAAATATAGCACTTGCAAGACAATTTGCTATGTATATAACCAGATCTTTAACTGATTACTCCCTGGTTCAGATTGGTCAGTATTTTGGTGGAAAGGACCATACTACTGTTATGCATGCAATAGATAAAATTGAAAAATTAATAGAAAAGGATGAAAAATATAAATCTATATTAAATGAATTGATTTCAAGAATTCAAAAATAAAGTTTTGCTCTTTAAAATATCAACATTATTATATTAAAAACCTGTATAAAACATGTTAATAATTTTTTATTATACAATTTATGTGGATAATTTTATAAAAATATTATAAAATATTACTATTATTCACAATAAAAAAAATAAAAAAATTTAATAAAATAATAACAAAAAAAATTTTTAACATAATTAACAATACTACTACAAAAACATAATTATTATTTTAAAAATTAAAAGTTATTGTAATAAAAATTTATTTGTGGAAAATAAAAATTAAAGGAGGATTTTATGAAATTTACAACAAAAAAAGATGAAATTTCAGAGCCATTATCAATTGCAAGTTATTTTATTGCTACAGGATCTACAATACCAGCACTTTCTAATATTCTATTTGATGTAAATAAAAACAATGTAAATATTATTGCAACAGATCTTGATATCAGTGCTAAAATTATATGTAAAGTTGAAAAAATAGAAGAAGAAGGTAAAGTTGCGGTAAATAAAAAAATAGTATCTTTAATAAAAGAATTCTCTAATGAAGAAATTGTTTTTAATAGTGATAAAAATAATAATATTAAACTAACGAGTTCAAAATCAGATTATACCTTAACAGGTTTTCCAGTAGAGGAATTTACAACTTTGCAACCAGAAGAAAAAAAATTAGAATCAATTAAATTATCACAAAAAACACTACTGAATATTTTAAATTTAGTATCTTATGCTGCTTTAAAAGAAAGTTCAAAAAGGAATTTAAATGGTATATTTATAAGATTAGAGGGTAAAAACATGGAAGTTGTAGCAACGGATGCTCATAGATTAGCATTTTATAAAATAGAAATAAAAGAACCTGTAAAAGCAAAATTTGAATATATAATTCCTTTAAAAACAATAAATGAACTTTCAAAGATAATAAAAGACGATGAAGAAAAATTTATAGAAATAAATTTATATGATAAAATTATAGAATTTAAAACGGAAAATATAGAAATAATTTCAAGAATTATAGATGAAAATTATCCAAATTATAAACAGGTAATTCCAAAGGATTTTATAGCAAAAGCGATTATTAATAGAGAAGAAATATTTTCAGCAATTAAAAGAATTATAACCATCACAACCGAAAAATCAAAAATTATTTCATTAAAATTTGAAAAAGATAAATTATTCATAAGCACAGCAAGCCCGGATGAAGGAGAAGCATTAGAAAAACTAAATATTAAATATGAAGGAGATCCAATAGAAGTAGCGTATAATGCAATATATTTAATAGATGTTTTAAGAGTAGCAAAAGATGATGAAATTGAAATAAACCTTGTAAGTTCTATGAATCCAGCATTGATTAAAATACCAGAAAAAGAAGATTTTATTTATATAATTATGCCGATAAGAAAATAATTTTTAATTTTAAGGAGTTCGTCTGTGGAAAAGGAAAATAATAAAATAGAAGAACAAAGAGAAAAAGGCGCAGTTCAGATATTACAAACAACAATTGAAGAAGAAATTAAAGTTTCTTATCTTGATTATTCAATGAGCGTTATTGTTGGAAGAGCTCTGCCGGATATCAGAGATGGGTTAAAACCAGTTCAGAGAAGAATTATTTATTCAATGTATGAAATGGGTTTACATTATGGTAAACCATACAGGAAATCAGCCAAAATTGTCGGAGAAGTAATGGGAAATTATCATCCACATGGAGATATGGCGATATATGATACTATGGTTAGAATGGCACAGGAATTTTCTTTTAGAATGCCATTGATTGATGGTCAGGGAAATTTTGGGTCAATTGATGGAGACCCACCTGCTGCAATGCGTTATACAGAAGCAAGAATGTCAAAAATTACAGAAGAATTAATTGCAGATATTGATAAAGATACTGTTGACTTTATCCCGAACTATGATGAATCAAGAAAAGAACCAGTTGTTTTTCCGGTTAAATTTCCGCATCTTTTAATTAATGGTTCTTCAGGGATTGCTGTTGGTATGGCTACGAATATACCGCCACATAATTTATCCGAAGTTATAGATGCGGTTATATATATTATTGAAAATAAATCAAATAATGTAAAAATAGAAGAACTTATTAAAATTATTCAGGGACCAGATTTACCAACAGGTGGATTTATTATAGGTAAGGATGGTATAAAAAAGGCATATACCGAAGGAAAAGGTTCCATCGTAATGCAGGCAAAAGCAAAAATAGAAGAAACCAAAAAGGGAAAACAGCAGATAGTTGTAACTGAAATTCCCTTTTTAGTGAATAAAGCAAATCTTTTAGAAAGCATTTCAACGCTCGTTAAATTAAAAAAAATAGAAGGTATCACTGATTTAAGAGATGAATCAGATAAAGAAGGCATAAGAATAGTAATTGAAATAGGAAGGAATGAAAATGCCGAAATAATATTAAATCAATTGTATAAGCATACTGCTTTACGTTCAAATTTTGGAATCATATTTTTAGCGATTGTAAATGGTAAACCAAAAATTCTTAATATAAAGGAAATATTAAATAATTTTATAGACTATAGAAAAGAAGTAATTATAAGAAGAACAAAATTTGAATTAGATAAAGCAGAAAGACGCGCTCATATCTTAGAAGGACTTAAAATTGCAGTAAAATATCTTGATAAGATAATAAAACTTATAAGACAATCAGCAACCGTTGAAGCAGCAAAAGAGGGGCTTATTAAAAATTTTAAATTAACAGACATTCAGGCACAGGCAATTCTTGATATGCGGTTGCAGCAATTAACTGCACTTGAAATTGAAAAATTAAACGAAGAATATAAAGAGTTAATTAAATTGATAGAAAATTTAAAATCTCTTTTAGCAAGCGAAAGAAAAATTCTGGACTTAATAGTTGAAGAATTAAAAGAAATAAAACAAAAATATGGAGAGCCGAGAAAAACCCAAATAATAGCAAAAGAAAAAGAAGTTTCTATAGAAGATTTAATAAAAGAAGAAGATATGGTTGTAACGATAACTCATAAAGGGTTAATTAAAAGGACACCGGTTTCTATTTATAAGGCTCAAAGGAGAGGTGGACGAGGAATAATTGCTTTAACAACAAAAGATGATGATTTTGTAGAAAATATGTTTATATCTAATACGCATAATTATATTTTGTTTTTTTCAAATAAAGGAAGATGTTACTGGTTAAAAGTTTATGAAATACCAGAGGAATCAAGACAATCAAGAGGCAAAGCAATAACTAATTTAATAAAATTATCAGAAGGAGAAAAAATAGCTGCTTATGCTTCTGTAGATAAATTTAGCGATGAACAGTATATAATAATGGTAACAGAAAAAGGGCTTATTAAAAAAACAGGACTGTCTTTATTTTCAAAGCCAAGAAATTCAGGAATAGTTGCAATAAAACTTAATAATAATGATTCTTTGATTGATGTAAAAATAGTGGATAAAAAAGACGAAATTTTTCTTGCAACAAAAGAAGGAATGGCAATAAGATTTAATTCAAATGAAATAAGAGAAATTGGAAGAACAGGTATGGGAGTAAGAGGAATTAAACTTGGGAAAGAAGATAGCGTAGTTGGTTGTGCAATATTAAAATCTGGTGAAAAAGAATTAACTCTTTTAACTGTAACAGAAAATGGTTTCGGAAAAAGAACAAAAGTTAACGAATACAGGGAACAAAGCAGGGGCGGAAAAGGGCTTAAAAATATTAAAGTTACTCCAAAAATTGGTAAAATAATTGATATTAAACTAACCACGGATAACGATGAACTTATGTTAATAACAACAAAAGGTACTTTAATAAGAACAAAAATGACAGATATGAAAATTATAGGCAGGAATACTCAGGGAGTAAGGTTGATAAGATTAAAAGACGAAAAAGAAAAAGTTAGCGCTGTTGCAAGAGTTATAGAAGATGAAGAAGAATAAAAATTTTTTCAAGGAGTAAATACTGATGAAAAAGTCAACAGTAATGATGAATATTATTATAATAATAATTTTATCATTTGGAATTCCTGTCGGGTTACTTTATTATTATGATAATTTGAGAATTATCCAATTAAACAATATGCAGGCAAAGAAATTATGGGCTGAAAATCAAAAAGAGATAGGCATTATTAAAGAACAGGTTTCAGAAAAGATAAAAAATATAACTTCAAAATTATCCATATTATCAAATGAAAAGATTACATCAAAATATTCAATAATTTTGCAAAATAGAATTATTAAGGATACGAGTTATTCAAGCAAAGCAGGCAAAAAGAGCATATCCAATGAATTTTTAAAGCGTGTAAAAAATTTTGATTCTGATATAGTTCTTCTTTTTACTAATGGAAATTCTTTGATAGCAAATAAACCTGAATTAAACACTTTATCATTCACCAGAAACAATAAATTTTTACAAGTATTACCTTCTAAAAAAATATCAAAAGAAATTAATTTTATAGCAGGACAGGCGGAATTCTTTATTCCAGTTTTAGATAGCAAAGAAAGATTGGTGTCCGTGTTATATGTTAAAGAAAACATTTTAAATATTTCAGAAAATATAAGAAAAGAAACGCAATCGGTTCATGGATACAATTTAATTTTTGATATGGCTGGAAAAACATTGTTAAATACTGATAAAACAAAAGAAAATTCAGAAAATATTTTTATTTATCCAGATTTAAAAAGCATTATAACAGAAGAAGTAAAAGATGAAGACGTAAAAGAAGCAACTTATAATAATTTTAAAGGAATTTTAGGATATAAGAAAATTGAAAATATGGATTTTGTTGTATGTGCTTTTACTCCTTATGTTGATTATGGATTTATGCGTAAAACAACCAGAAAATACGAATCAGTGTTTTTTGACAAAACATTTTTTATCCCTGTTTATGTAATATTGATTGCTGCCTTTTTCATTATTTTGTTATATGCAAATCATATAAGTAATTTACCATTTTCACCTTTGCGTAAAATAATACGGGCTTTTTCTCATATAGACGAAGAAACTTTTGAAGAATTTTTACCAAAGATTAAAAAAGGTTTTTTAAAAAAAATAATTGATTCAATTTTAATTTTGCGCAGCAGGGTAAAAGCATCTGATGAAAAAGCAGCAAAACTTTCTCAGATGGCAAAAGAATTAGAAGAAGAAATGGCAAGAGAAGCTGCAAAGTCTGATACGGAAATTTCTCAGATGAGAGATGCAATAAAAATAATAGAAAATACAAAAGTTAGTTTAGAAGAGGAAAACATAAAATTGAAAAAAGAAATGGAAAAACAAAAGGCAGAATTTGATAAAAAATTAGCCGATGAGAAAGCAATTTTAAATCAAAAAATTATAGATTTAACCAGAGATCTTGAAAAATTTAAAAATGATTTAAAGAAAGCACAGGAATCTACAATTCCATTAGAAAAGGAAAATATGCGTATGGAAGCAATATTGATGATGAACACTGAATTAAAAGGCGTTCTGTCAGTTATTAAAACATATATATCTTCTGTGTTAGGCGGCGAAGGAAAAATAACCGACGCACAGCAGCAATTTTTAGGCGTAGTTATTAACAAATCAGCAAGATTAGAAAGATTAATTAATGATTTAACTGAACTTGCCAGGCTTGAAAAAGGAGAAATAAAACTTTTAAGACAGCCGATAGACATAAATACCATAATACAGGATGTAATATTTGCTGTTCAGCCACAGGCAGATATAAAGAAAATAGAGTTAAAAATAAACTTTTCACCGACTTTAACAAACTGTTTAGGTGATTCAGGAAGACTTTCAAATGTAATAACACAACTTTTAAATCAGGCTTTGAAAGTATCTCCGCGTGGAAGTAAAATTATAATTGAAACAAAAGAAGAAAAGGAAAAAGTAATTATGAGATTTACTGATTTTGGGATGAGTATGCCACAAACAAAAGCAAGTAGTTTATTTGTTAATTTTCATGGACCAGAATCATCGGCAGGTCCGGAATTTGCAAATACAGGTTTAAGATTTCCTATTTTAAAAGCAATTATAAATAATATGGGTGGAGATATCTGGATTGAATCCGAGATAGGGAAAGGAAAAACTTTTGTTATTGCATTAATAAAAAGTTCAGAAAAAGGAACGATTTCAAAGGAAACAGAAGCAAAAAAGACAGAGCCAGCAATAAATAAATCAGAGCCAACGCCAGTTGCAGGTATTAAAATTCAAAGAAATTTAATGCAGGATATTGTTAAACCTGAAGTAAAACAAGAGAAGGCAAAAGAAGAACTTTTATCAGTAAATGATTTACTATCTTTTAAAGAAAGCGATGTCAAAACAAATGTTAATTTGCCAGGAAAAGACGTTAATGTTCCGCAGGATCTTTTAAAAAAAGATGAAAAAACAAAAGAACCAAAATTACCTGATGAATTGCCACCTCTGCCAGACCTTAATAATGGAAAAGGAATTCTTTAAAATTTTTAGAAAATGGAAATAAATAATGTTTATTACAAGGATACAAATTATAATTTTTTTTGTTTTAATATCTTTTTATTCCTATGCAGACACAGTAATTTCGGGTGTAATTGATAAAAAAGAAAGTTGGACCACTACGAATTCTCCGTATATAATTTCAGGAAATGTTACTATAGAAAAAAACGGGATTGTTCTTGTAACCCCAGGAACTGTAATAAAGTTTAAAAAAGATGGGAAAATAACAGTGAAAGGTGTTTTTTATGTAAAGGGGAATATAAATAAACCAATTAGATTTTTACCAGAAGACGGAGAAAGTTTTTATGAAGGTATCAGATATGAAAGCAAATTTAAGAATATAATTGAATATTCAATTTTTATAAGAGGAACGATAGCCGTTGAAGGAAGTTCGGTTGAAATATCAAATAATTATATTTTGAACTCAACAGGGATAGAATTATTTCATTTTGCAAGGGCAATTATAAAAAATAATTATTTTTTTAATAATACCTATGGTGTTTATATTGATGGAGAAAAAACGCAATATAGCATAATTCAAAACACGTTTAATAAAAACAGATTTGCTATATATATAAAAAAATCAGATACAGAATTAATAACCAAAAATAATTTTTTTAATAATAGAGTAAATATTACAAATTATGATATTAAAGATATTCAGTGTAAAGAAAATTTCTGGGGGGTTGTAGATGAAAAAAGCATTTCAAATTTTATTTTTGATAAAAAAAATAATCCGAAAGTTGGGAATGTCCAGTATGTTCCTTTTTATAAAGATAAATTAAATCTTCCCGAGCCACCGCCTGCCTTCACTTATTTAGTTAAAGTTTATTTATCTTTAAAAAGACCCGATGAGCAACCGGGGAGATTTGGTTTTGCTACTGGCTATTCGGGCTTTAAACCATTTACACCAGACACATTTAAAAGCAAAGCAGATTATGGAACTGGCCTTGACGCAGAATTTTTATTAAGTTTAACAGCAACATTTGTGCTTTCAGTTGAAGGAAAGTTTTTGAGTTTAACAAATAAAGATAAGACAGAATATAATTATAGTTATAATTCAACTTCTATTTTCTTAAATTGCTATGGCTATTTAGGTTACCAACCGAATGTTTTTTTTGTTCCTTATATAAAGATAGGAAATGGTGTTTCTCTTTTATCCGAGCAATATAAATATGTTACAGAGAAAACAAAAAAAATAAATGAAATTGATTATACTGTTTCAGGATCTTTAGGGTGCGAGTTATATTTGTTAAAATTTTTTTCCATAAGGATAGAACCGGCATATAACTATATAGTAAGTTCCAGGGGAAATATATCAAAACTGATAATTTCTGCAAAAGGAACTATCTATTTTAGCAGTCCTTTTATTCTTAATAATTAATTATGGAACATATAAAAATTATATTGGAAAGATATTTTAAAAAAAAAGAAATTGGTAAATTCTTATCAATTGAGAAAGAACAGGGACAAAAAATTTTTAACAACTGGGATGAAATAATAGGAGAAGAATATAAAGAATTGACAAAACCATACAGAATATTAAATAATAAACTATTTATTTATGTTGAAAATAGTGTTATAATATCTGAATTAATATATAAAAAAAAGAAAATTATTGAAAAAATTAATAAAAAATTTTCAATTGTAATAAAAGATTTAGTCTTTAAAATTAAACAATAATTATAATGCAAAAGCGCAAAGGAGGAAATATGGCGCAAAAGATAAAAAAAGAAAAAAAAATAAAAGAAAAAAAAGCAAATAAAAAAGAAAATCTCTCGCTTTTTAATGATACAAAAAGCGAAATTAAAAAACAAGAAATTGAAAATAAAGAGGAAGAGAAGGTTCCTCAAGACAGTTCATACACAGCTGATAAAATAACAGTTTTAGAAGGGTTAGAAGCTGTCCGAAAAAGGCCAGCGATGTATATCGGCAGCACGGCAATTGATGGGTTGCATCATCTGGTATATGAAGTTGTTGATAATTCTATAGATGAAGCAATGGCAGGTTATTGCAACGATATAAGCGTTATTATACATTCTGATAACAGTATCACTGTAAATGATAATGGGAGAGGAATACCTGTTGAAATTCATAAACAAAAGAAAAAATCAGCACTTGAAGTTGTAATGACCACATTACATGCTGGTGGGAAATTTGATCACAAATCATATAAAGTATCAGGTGGCCTTCACGGGGTTGGTGTTTCTGTTGTTAATGCCCTTTCAGAATGGTTGGAAGTTGAGGTAAGAAGAGGAGGAAAAATTTATTATCAAAGATACGAAAGAGGTGTCCCGGAAGAAGATGTAAAAGTAATTGGTGAAGCGAAAAAAACAGGAACAAAAGTTGTATTTAAACCAGATAGAAAGATTTTTTCAATAACAGAATTTAATTTTGATATTTTATCAGTGAGAATGCGTGAGCTTGCTTTTTTGAATAGAGGGATAAGAATTAAAATAAGAGATGAAAGAGAAGATGAACCAAAAGAAGAAATTTACCAGTTTAATGGCGGATTAATTGAATTTGTAAAAAATATAAATAAGAATAAAAATGTTTTAAATAATAAACCCATTTATATAAGTGAAGAAAAAGATAATATACAGGTTGAAGTAGGCATTCAGTATAACGATGGATATTCTGATAATATGCTTTCTTTTGTAAATAATATTAAAACAATTGAAGGCGGAACGCATCTTTCTGGATTTAAAACAGCTTTAACAAAAGCAATAAATTTTTATGCGCGAAAAAATAATTTAAGTAAAAATTCAGATCTTGATATACAGGGTGACGATGCAAGGGAAGGACTTGTTGCCATAATAAGCGTTAAAGTTCCGGATCCACAATTTGAAGGACAGACAAAAGCAAAATTAGGAAATTCAGAAGTTGAAGGAATAGTAAATTCTTTAGTTTATGAAAAATTAATTACCCATTTTGAAGAAAATCCAACAGAAGCAAAAAGAATAATAAACAAAGCAATTGATGCTGCTCAGGCGAGAGAAGCAGCCAAAAAAGCAAGGGATCTTGCAAGGAGAAAAAATGCTTTAGATACCGGGGGTTTACCTGGTAAATTAGCAGATTGTTCAGAAAGCGACCCGGCTTTATCTGAGATTTTTTTGGTAGAGGGTGATTCGGCAGGTGGTTCGGCAAAGCAGGCAAGGGATAGGAGATACCAGGCAATTTTACCACTCAAAGGTAAAATTTTAAATGTTGAAAAAGCAAGAATTGATAAGATATTAAACAATGAAGAAATAAAAACAATAATTACAGCAATAGGTGGAGGTATAGGCGTTGATAATTTTGATATTTTAAAAGTGAGGTATCATAAAATAGTAATAATGACAGATGCAGATGTTGACGGCGCACACATAAGGACTTTGCTTTTAACTTTTCTTTTTAGACAGATGAAACCATTGATTGAAAATGGTTTTGTATATATTGCTCAGCCACCACTTTATAAAGTTAAAAAGGGGAAAGTAGAAAAATATATAAAAGATGATAAAGAAATGAATAAATTTTTAATAGAAGAAGGAATAAAAAGTTTTAAATTATATCAATTAACAAAAAAAGGAACTTCTGGTAAAGAAATTTCAGAGAAAGCTATAAGAGAATTATTAAACGATATAATTGATTTAGAGCATCTAATAAGGAAAATAAAAAAATCTGGAATAAATACACAGAATTTTCTGACATCAAGGAAAAAATGGAAAAAAATACCATTTTTTGAAATTAATTATAAAAATAAAATAGAATATGCTTTTACAGAAAGCGAACTAGCTGAAATTTTAAGAAAACATTCTGTTAAAATAAAAAAGAAAAGTACTTTTGAAGAAATGATGGAAGTTTTATTAAAGAGCAAATCTGATATAAAATTGATAGATTTAAGAGAGATAACAGAATTAAAAGTTGTAGATAGTATGTTAAAAGAATTGGAGGGAGAAGATATTGATGTTGATGAACTTTTTGAAGAAGAAGTTGAAATTTTAGAAAAAGGAGAAGAGAAAAAAGAAAATTTAAAACCAATTTTTAAAATTAAGACAGATGATGATGAAAAATTAATTTTTTCTATGCGCGAATTACTGGAATCAATTAAAGAAATTGGGAAAAGAGGATGTAATATTCAAAGATATAAAGGGTTAGGAGAGATGAATCCACAGCAATTGTGGGAAACAACCATGAATTCTGAAACCAGAACACTTGTTAGAGTAAATATAGAAGATGCTGTAGAGGCGGATGAAATTTTTACAATTTTAATGGGGGATGAAGTTGAACCCAGAAAAAATTTTATTGAAAAACATGCATTAGAAGTAAAAAACCTTGATATATAATTATGCTAAATGAACAACAAAAAATAAAATTTTTAAAAGTTGTTTTTTTATTTAAAGAAATGTCAGAAAAAGGACTTCGTATATTATCAGAACACACGAGTGAAAATCATTATAAAAAAGGAGATATAATTTTTAACGAAGGAGAAATTGGAAACAATTTACACATTATTGTATCTGGTAAAGTAAAAATTTTAAAGTTAGATAAAAATGGAAAAGAAAAAAATCTTGCGATATTAAAGGGAAAAGACAGTTTTGGCGAAATGGCATTGCTTACAAAAGAGTTAAGGTCAGCAACAGTTCAGGCATTAACAGATGTTATTACATTAAGCATTGACGCTAATGCATTTGAGGATTTAATTAAAAAGGAACCTTCAATTCCATTGAACATAATAAAAACACTTTCGGAACGACTGGCAAAATCAGACAGGCAGATCAAGAATCTTGCATTTGGCAATGCGAAGGAAAAAATAATCAGTGTTCTTTATGATATAATTGAGGATAATAAAGCAGAGGTTTCCCATCAGGAACTTGCCAATTTAGCAGGTCTAACCAGAGAAACAGCAACAAGAACGCTCAATAGATTAAAAAAAGAAGGTATAATAGATATAAAGAGAAAAAAGATTATTATTAAAGATTTGGAAAAAATAAAAGAAATTATTTTATAGGAAAAATTAAAATGGCTTTTAAAGGCGCTATTTTTGACATAGATGGTGTTGTTATTGCAACAGAAAAACTACATTATACAGCATGGAAAAAAGTTTTTTTAAATTATGGGAAAAAATTTAGTTTTAACGAATTTAAAAAAACCATAGATGGAATGCCGAGAGATAAAGGTGCGCGTTTTATTTTCCCCGATTTAAATGAAAAAGAGATAAATAAAATATGCGAAAAAAAACAGTTTTATTTTAATAAGATATCAAAAAAAGAAAAAGCAAAGATTTATAAAGACGCAGTTAAATTTTTAAAACTATTAAAGAAAAAAAAAATAAAAACCGCAATTGCAACATCCAGTAAAAACGCGGTTCCTATTTTAAAAAAAACAGGACTTTTTCGGTATTTTGATATTGATGCTGAAGGTGCTTTTTTAAAGAAGGGAAAACCCGCCCCAGATATATTTTTGATAGCTGCTAAAAAGATTAAATTAAAACCTTTTGAATGTGTGGTTTTTGAAGATTCGTTAAATGGTATAATTGCTGCAAAAAGGGCTAAAATGAAATGTGTAGCAGTTATAAGGGACGGGAAAAAAATTAAAAAAGCCGATATTGTCATAAGAAAATTCAGTCAAAAAACTTTTGATAAAATAAATAGATTATTTTTAAAGGAAGCAAAAATTGAGAAAGATTAAAATTCCAACAATATTTATTTTTATTTTTAGTTTAATTTTAGGTATTATAATTACTGCTGGCTATAGCCCTTTATATAATTATATTCTTGCGATATTAAAGAAAAAATTTAGTTTATATCCTTATGAAGAATTGATTTCTTTAATAATTTCAGGTTTTTTAATAGGTCTTGTTTTTTATTTTGTAACTGAGTTTTTTATTTCATATTTTGCATATAAATTATTAAAATATTTAATTACAGAATTAAGAAAAAGAGAAATTTTACCTCCAAAATTTTCATTAAAAGTTAAAACTGGTAAACTTTATGAAGATATTGCACATATTTTTAATTCTTTTTTACATATGTTTTCTTCGGTAAAACAGGATAAAGATAAATTTTTAAAAACAATGCAAATTTATCTGGATCCTTCTTTAAAAGCAGAAATAGAAGGAAGAGGAATCAATGAAATTTATATAGGTGGTAAAAAAAAGATTGCCACAATATTTTTTTCTGATTTAAGAGGTTTTACAGCATTAACAGAAAAACATGACGCAAAAGATGTTATTAAAGTATTAAATGATTATTTTGAAATGTCAACAAAAATAATAGATAAAAATAGAGGAAGAGTAAATAAATATATAGGAGATGCAATCTTAGCTATCTTTGAAGAAACGCCAAAGTATGCTGATTATATAGATTGCGATAAAGCAATAATTGCAGCCCTTGATATACAGACAAATTTTAAATTTTTACAAAAAAAATGGCAGGAAAAAATTGACCCAACTTTATCCATTGGGCTTGGTATAGGACTTGCAAGGGGAGAAGTGATTTTAGGCAATATTGGTTCACAGGAAAGAATGGAATATACTGTAATAGGGGATACGGTTAATCTTGCGAGCAGACTGTGCGATGTTGCAAAGGATGGGCAGGTGATAATCACTGAAGATATATATCGTATTGAAGAAAGTTTTATCGTTATAGATATTTTGCCTCCTATTCAGATAAAAGGTAAAACCGGGCTTTACAATATATATTCTGTTACCACAAGAAAAATGATAGTATGAAAAAATTTTTAATTATTTTAATCATTTTATTTTTTTTATATTCTTTTTTTATTTTAATTTTGTTAAATAAAAAAACTTGCGTAGAAAATGAAAAAATACCTTTTGAAATAAAAATTAAAAAGAGCAAATTTATTAATAAAAATTGGAAAATATGGGTAAAAGAAGGTAAAGAAGGTTATAAAAAAATAGTAAAGGAAAAAGTTTATATTGCTGGCAGAAAACTAAATGAAAAAATTTTATTTAAATCAGAAATTTTAAAAAAACCGGAAAAATCTTTTATAATAATCGGCGATTCAGAAAAAAAACAGCCCATAACAGTTCCTGAAGAAACGTATGTTCATTATAAATATGTTTTAGAAGCAACCGGTTATGACCCTTCTCCTGAATCAAGCCGTTTAGAATGGACAAGCATTACAAAGTTAGGATGGGTAGCAAGATATGGCATAGTGGCTGTTGACCCGAAGATAATTCCACTAAGATCTCTTTTATATATAGAGGGATACGGATTTGCATGGGCAGGAGACACAGGGAGCGATATAAAAGGTAAAAGAATAGATTTATGTTATAATACTACAGAAGAAGCCTTAAAATGGGGAAGAAGAAAAACAAATGTTTATGTGCTCGGGAAAAAACCATTAAGTTATTACAAAAAAAGGATTAAAAATGGAAGGTAAATTTAAAAACGAAATTTTTATAAAATCAGTTTTTATAAGTTTATCAGGCGGATTTTTGGGAATTTTATTTTATTTGATATTGTGTCAGGCTGGGGACAAAAATTTATCCATATCAAAATTTAATTACTTGTTATTTGCTTTTTTGTTAATGTTTTTTAGTATTTTATATACTTTTTTATATATAATAATTTCTGGTCTTTTAGCAAAGATAAAAGAGGTAAGATTGGAAGATGAATTAAACAAAAATTTTATTATATTTTGTTCACCTCTATTGTTAATAATAATTTTACCCTTTTATTTTTTTATTTACGAAAAATTAAAAATGATTAATTTTAAAATGGTTGGATATATTTATATGCCATTTAATAATTTTATCCATTTTTTATTTCCAGGATACTTTTTAATCATGATTTTTGGCTTTTTTATTATCATCATATCATTTTTATTAATAATAAGATTTATTTATGATGAATTTAGAAATTTTTCTGATATTTTAATTAACCAAAAAATTAAACAGTATTTAATTATATTATTTTTATTTTATTTATTTACAACCACATATATAACAATTATCTATCCGCCAACAGGCGATGAGCCGCATTATTTGTTAATAACCAAAAGCATAATTTATGATAGAGATTTTAATCTGGAGAATAATTACACCAATGAAAAATTTTATAAAGATTTTTATCCAGCATTTTTAGAATATGAAAATATTCATAACACACCGGATAAAAAAGGCAAAGGAATTTATTCTATTCATTCGCCCGGACTTCCATTTTTAATTTCAATTCCTTATTTTTTAGGTAAAAGATTAGGCGTTCAAATATTTATGAATTTTTTAACATCTTTATTTGCTATTGTTTTTTTTCTTTATGTTATAAAAATGGGAATATCAAAAAAAATTGCTTTTTTTGTAAGTTTCTGGCTATCCCTATCTGTTCCTTTTTTAATAAATTCTTCTCTTGTATTAACAGAGATTCCATCTGCCCTGATTATAACTTATTCATTATTTGTTTTTACAAAATTTCAATATGAAAAAAATAAAATACTATTTTTTTCTGGAGTTTCTTTTCTGCCTTTTATTCATCCCAAATTAGTATTTTTTTCAATAATATTCTATATATTCTATTATTATTTATTAGCAAAACAAAAAAAATTTAGTTTAAAAAAAGAAATTTTTAATAATTTAATCATTTTTGTTATGTTAGTTTTGTTTTTTCTTTATTATTATAGTATATATGGGAATCTGGCTTTTTTTTCAATTAGTAGTATTTACAAATCAGAATCTTTTTATTTTATATTTGATATAAAACATTTCATAAAAACATTTTTTGCAACTTTATTTGATAGAGATTATGGTTTATTTATCTATAATCCTTTTTTCATAATTTTTATATGGGGAATAATACTTGTTATTATTAGAAAAGAGAAAGAAAAATTATTACCACTTTTTTTTATTTTACCTTATTATATACTTTTTCTTTTCTGGAAGGATTGGGGTGGCTCAATGACGCCGGCAAGACAGTTAATTCCTGTTCTGCCTGTTTTTGCATTTTATGTTGCTTATTTTCTGGAAAAAACAGAATTTATAAAAACTATATTTTTTAAAATATTAATTACTTTTTCATTTTTTATTACGTATATTTTAATGATAGTTCCAGCAATAAGGTATTTAAGCGGGAAAGAAAAAATTTATGAAATTTTACAAAAAACGATATTAGCCAAATTGTTGTGGTTTTTCCCTTCTTTTTATGATAATATTATACAAAATTATTTTATTGTTACATTTTATATCATCATAATTTTACTATTTTTAATTTTTTATCTAAAAAAGGAAAAAATTTATGCAGATTAAAACATTAACAATAATAATTCCCGTTTATAATGAAAAAAATACAATAAATTTAATAATTGAAAAATTGAAAAAAGTAAATTTAAATAGAATAAAAAAGCAGATTATTATTGTTGATGACTGTTCAACAGATGGGACAAAAGAAATTTTAAAAAAAATAGGTAAAAAAGATAAAAGTATAAAAATTATTTTTAAAGAAAAAAACGAAGGGAAAGGCGCAGCTATTAAAACTGCTATTTCATATATAAAAGGAGAAGTTACAATTATTCAGGATGCAGATTTAGAGTATGATCCTCAGGATATACCAAAACTTTTACAACCAATTAAAGATGATGAAGCAGAAATAACTTTTGGTTCAAGATTTTTTGGGGCTCGCAGGGCTTTTTTATTCTGGAATTATATAGCAAATAAAATTCTTAATTTTATAACTAATTTATTTTATAATACAATATTAACAGATATGGAAACCTGCTATAAAATGTTCAAGACAGAAATAATAAAAAAAATAAACATTAAAGCCAAAGGTTTTGATTTTGAACCGGAATTCACTGCAAAGGTATTGAAAAAAAAATACAGAATATATGAAGTGCCTATAAATTATTATGGAAGAAGTTATGAAGAAGGTAAAAAAATAAAAGCAAAAGATGGTTTTATAGCAGTATTTAAAATAATATGGTATAGATTTTTTGATTAAGTTCTTATTTAAATTATAGATATGCCATACCTTAAAGTGGGGCGTTAGCGGTGCCCTGTAACCGGAAAACCGCTTTATGCCGGGCTGAAAAGCTTATCTGAGGATATACTGAAGATATTCTAAATATTTTTTATTTTGATGAAAGTTGGGGCTGATACATTCTTTTAATTTTCAAACCCCGCCAGGTCCGGAAGGAAGCAACGGTAGAAAATTTTTAAAAGAGATGCTATCAGGAAACCTGACTGGAGAAGTAAAAAATATTTTAGATTCTGAAAGCATATACGAAGATAAGATAGGTATGGCATAGAAAAATAAAAAAGAAGGTAAATATGAACAATAATTATTTAGTTTTTACAAGAAAATGGAGACCCAGATCTTTTGAAGAAATTATTGGGCAGGATCAGGTTGTTGTGCCATTAAAAAGATCTATTGAATTAAACAGGATTATGCAGGCATATCTTTTTTCCGGACCTAAAGGTATTGGAAAAACAACAACAGCAAGAGTTTTTGCAAAGGCATTGAATTGTGAAAAAGGTCCTACCACAAAGCCATGTAATGAATGCAATATATGTAAAGAAATAACAGATGGCTCTTCGCTTGATGTTATTGAAATAGATGGGGCTTCAAATCGCGGGATAGATGAGATAAGAAAGTTACGCGAACATGTTGCTTTTGGAACCGCAAAAGGGAGATATAAAATATATATAATAGATGAAGTTCATATGCTTACAAAAGAAGCATTTAATGCACTTTTAAAAACACTTGAAGAGCCTCCCAAACATGTTATTTTTATATTTGCAACAACAGATCCGCAGCAGCTTCCACCGACAATTCTATCAAGGTGTCAGCAATTTAAATTTAAAAGATTATCTGTAAATCTTATATTTGATAATTTAAAACTAATTGCTAAAAGTGAAAAAATAGATGTAGATGAAAAAGCATTACTTGTTATATCTAAATATGCAGATGGCGCGTTAAGGGATGCACAAAGAATACTTGATCAAACTATTACTTATTCAAAAGGTGAAAAAATTACTGATGAAATGGTAAGAAATCTATTGGGCATAATTAAGGGAGATATGTTAAGAGATATTATTTTAGCAATTATAAAAAAAGATATAAAATTACTCATAGAAAATATTGAAAAAATATTTGAAGAAGGATATGATTTAAAACATTTTTTGAGGGAATTGATAGAAGTGTTTAGAAATATTTTACTCATAAAAATTGGTGAAAAAGAGGTAACAACAGCCCTTCAGGATGAACTTTCTTTTTTTAAGGAAATAGCAGAATTGGTTGATAAAAGGCAGATATTGTTCTATCTGCAAAAATTTTTTGAAATGGAACAGTTGCTAACAAAATCTCATATAGCAGGTTTAATATTAGAAATTATGCTTATTGATTTGATACTAAAAACAGAAGAAAACAAAGATTTAATTGAAATAAAGGAAAAAGAAAAATTAGATAATAAAAAAAAAGAAGAACGTAATGAAATAAATGAGGAAGGTATTAATCAATCTGAAGAAATTTCAGAAGATAATGAAAAAAATTTTATTGTTGAAGATATAGAAGAAGATATAGAAGTAAAGAAATTAACAAAAGAAATAATAGATAAAAGATGGGAAAACATTATAGAACGTGCAATTGCGTTAAAAGAAGAAAATGATTTTATTGAAGCGCTAAAAAAATGTAAGTTAATAACTTTTGAAAACAACACTTTATATTTGCTGGCTGATAATTCATTTTTGTATGGAAGATTATTAAAAAAAATAGATATTTTACAGAAAATTTTATTAGATGAATTTAAAAAAGATCTTAAGATTAACATAATTGAAAAAAATAATTATTTTAAAAAGATACAGATACAAAGCGAGGTAGTTATTGAAGAAGTAAGAAACCATCCCGTCGTTAAAAAGTTAGAAGAAATATTTGGCGAATTTACAGAAATAAAAGTTAAAAAAATATCCTAAAAAAGAAGGTGAGCAAAATGAGAGGATTAGGTGATATTAACAATTTTATAAAAAAAGCACAGGAATTCCAGGAAAAATTTCAGCAGATTCAGGAAGAATTAAAACAAAAAACAGTTGAGACAACAGTTGGTGGCGGAGCAGTTAAAGTTATTGCAAATGGTGCAAAGCAAATTATTAAAATAGAAATAAGTAAAGAATTAATAGAAAACGCAGATGTGGATATGCTTCAGGATTTAATTGTGGCAGGTGTAAATGAAGCTTTAAATAAATCGCAGGAAATGTTAGAGGAAGAAACAAAAAAAATAACTGGCGGGTTGGGGTTAAATTTACCAGGAATTTTTTAAATGTTTAATTATCCAATTCAAATAAGAAGATTAATAAATGAAATTTCGAAGTTTCCTGGTGTAGGTCCTAAAATGGCTGAACGTATTACGCTTTATCTGGTGAAAAATTATGTAAAGACAGCTGACGAATTAATAAACGCAATTGAAGGGATAAAGGAAATAAAAATTTGTAAGATATGTTTTAATATAAGCGAAGAAGATATTTGCTCAATATGCAGCGATAAAACAAGGAATGAAAAAATTATTTGTGTTGTAGAATCCCCAGAAGACATTATAACAATAGAAAAAACAGAAAAATTTAAAGGAGTTTATCATATTTTATATGGGCTTATCAATCCAGTAAATGGCATTATGCCAGATGATATTAAAATAAAAGAATTATTAAATAGAATAAAAAAATCAGATGAAATTTTTGAAATTATACTTGCACTAAATCATACAGTTGAAGGGGATGCAACAGCATTATATATACATAAAGAAATAAAAGATATAAAAAATAATATAAAAATAACGCGTTTAGCAAAAGGTTTACCAACAGGTTCTGATATAAGATATGCTGATGAAATAACCTTAGGCCAGGCGATAGTAGAAAGAAAAGAGATGTAAAAAAATAATGTAAATGAAAAATGCAGGGTAAAAAATGTTTATGTATTATTAAATAAGGGTTGAAATTTAACGAATATTAAAAAATACCAATAAAAAACTATGAAATTATATATATTTATATATATATAAATTAATCTAAATAAATGAAATACTGGACTTTTAATACTTAGTGATGTAAAATAAAGTATGTTACAATTATTAAAAACAGGAGGCTGCAAATGGCTAAAAGAATATTACTTGCTGATGATGCAGCATTTATGAGAATGATGCTAAAGAATATTTTAACCCCAGCAGGTTATGAAATAATCGGAGAAGCAAATAATGGAAAAGAAGCTGCGCAGATGTTTAAAGATTTAAAACCCGATATGCTGATTATGGATATGATAATGCCGGAAATGGGTGGTATTGATGCAATAAAACAGATTATAAGTGAATTTCCGGATGCTAATATTTTAATATGTAGTGCAATTGGTCAGCAAACACTTGTAATAGAAGCAATACAGGCAGGCGCAAAAGATTATATTGTTAAACCTTTTGATGAAGATAGTGTTTTAGAAACTGTTGGGAAAATAATAGGTAAATGATATGGTTAAAAAAGAATTTTCTGATTTTCAAAAAGACGCTTTAGTTGAACTTGCTAATATTGGTTCTGGAAATGCAGCAACTGCTCTGTCTCAACTTTTAGGAAAAGATATAAAATTAAGCGTTCCTTCTATAAATCTTGTTCCTGTTACAAAGATTGTTGAAAAAGCAAAAAAGACAAATGAAATAGTTGCTGCTGTTTATTTGCGAATTTTTGGAGAAATAACAGCCAGAGCTTTGATTATCTTTCCTAAAGAAAAAATTTTTTCCATGCTGGATTTTGTTATGAAAAGAAAAATCGGAGAAACAAAAGAATTAGGGGAAAATGAACAATCAGCTTTAAAAGAAATAGGAAATATTATTGTATCTGCTTATCTTAATGCAATAGCAAAATTTATTGGATTAAATTCTGTGCCTTCAGTTCCAGCACTTGCCATAGATATGATTGAAGCCATCTTTGAAACCGTGTCAGGTGAAATTGCTGAAATGGATGAAGAAGCTCTTTTAATAGAAAATGATATGATTGAAGAAACAACAAAAATTTCTACAACTCTCCTTATCATTCCTGATAAGGAAGCAATGATAAAAATTATGGAAGCACTTGATGCGACGATAAAGGGCTTATAAAGTGTAAATGGCAGAAAACATAAGAGTAAATATTGGTGAATTAAAGGTTATGAAAGGATATTTTAAACTAATTGCCTATGGAATAGGCTCTTGCGCTGTAATTGTTTGTTATGATAAATATGTACCGGTTGCAGGAATGTTGCATGCTATGCTGCCTGAAAAGAAAAAAGGTGTAAACAGCAATAAATTTGTTGATTCAGGCGTAGAAAATTTAATAAGAGAACTTATAAATCTTGATGTTAGTATTAATAATATAGAAGCAAAAATTTTTGGTGGCGCTACTATGTTTGATACAAGACTAAACGCAGAAAGTATTGGAGAAAGAAATATAAAAAAAGCCAGAGAGACACTTTTTAAAAAAGGAATTAAAATAGTTGGTGAAGATACAGGTGGCGATTACGGTAGAACTATTGAATTTGATGTTTTTAATAAAAAAGCTGTTGTTAAAAGTTTTGCAAAAGGAGAAAAAATAGTTTAGGAGGTAAAATTATGAAACTTTATGAAAAAACAAACATAATTAAAAATATTATACTGATAAATGCAATAGTAGGAATATTGGTTGCACTTGCATTTTTTATCGCAATCTTAGTTTTAAAAATTGAACCCCAAAGTATTCCATTTTTACTTATGTGTTTTTCAGCTGCTTTCGTAATGGCTTCAAGCAATATAATGATTGCTTTAAACATAATTGAAAAAACAATATCTAAACTAGCAGGGAGTTTTAAAGCGATTTCAGAAGGAAATCTTACAATAAAAGTTGAAAAAGAAGAGGGTTATTTAAAAAATCTTTCAGAATCTATAAATGCAATGATAGAAGGTATAAGAAAAATAGTTGAACAGGTAAACGATGTAACTGTTAAAGTTCTTTCACTTTCAGAAAGTTTATCAGCATCAACAGAAGAAATAAATGCATCATCAGAGGAAATATCATCAACGGTTCAACAGATAGCACGTGGTGTTGAGCAGCAGGCAGAAAGAACAGCAGAAACGTCACGTATTATGGAAAATATGTCTAATTCAATACAGAATGTTGCTAAACGCTCAGAAGAAGTCCTTGCAGTTGCAAATTCCGCAAAAGAAGCAACGGATAATGGCATGCATGCGGTAAAAGAAACTATAAAAAAGATGGATGATATTGTTGCTGTTACTGATAATACAAAAAAAGCAATAGAGGATTTGAGAAATTATTCAGAAAAAATAGAAGAGATAGTAAATATAATTACCGAAATTGCTGATGAGACAAATTTACTTGCATTAAACGCAGCGATTGAAGCTGCAAGGGCGGGTGAGGCAGGCAGAGGTTTTGCAGTAGTTGCAGATGAAGTCAGGAAACTTGCAGAAGGTTCTGCAAGTGCTGCAAAAGAAATTTTTGGACTTGTTTCTGAAATTCATGAAAAAATAAGTGGGGTTGAAAAAACAATTTTAAATGCAGTATCAGAAACAGAAGAAGGAAAAAAAGCAGTTAAACTTAGCGAAGATGCTTTAAAATCTATAAATGATGTTGTTGGTAAAGTGGTTATTTTAGCAAATGAAATATTTAATTTAACAAAAACGCAGGCTACGGATACTGATAAAGTAGTAAAAGATGTAGAAGAAATATCAGCAGTTGCAGAGGAGACCGCGGCAGGAACACAGCAGGCTTCGGCATCCACTGAGCAGCAAACAGCTTCAATGCAGGAAATTGCTGCCCAGGCACAGGAACTTGCCCAGACAGTTGAAATACTAAAAAATATAGTAAGCAAATTTATGTTGTGAGGTCTTTTTTGTGGGAAAAAAAATTGTTAGTTTTAAAATAAAAGATGAAGAATTTGCTTTTGAAATTATGAAAATTGTTGAGGTAATTAAGATTAAAGAAATAACAGAAGTTCCAACCGCACCTTCTTTTATGGAAGGTATAATAAATTTACGTGGGAAGATAATACCAATAATTGATTTAAGAAAAAGATTTAACCTTGAAACAAAAGAAAAGACAAAGAAAAATAGAATTATTATAATTGAATATCAAAAAAATCAACTTGCAGGTGTTATAGTTGATGAAGTTCAAAAAGTATTAAATATAAAAAAGGAAGAGATATTGCCACCTCCTTCAACGCTTGTAAGCGCTGGCGGTAAATATATAGAAGCAATAATAAAAATAGAAGATAGAATTATAGTCCTTTTAAATATAGAAAAAATTTTTACAGAAGAAGAAAAAGATGATTTAGCACAAATTATTAAAATGGAGGAAGATAAGATTGAAAAACGCACTGATAGTTGATGACACAAAGTTTATGAGAAATATGTTAAAGAGTATACTTACTAAAAAAGGTATTGATATAGTAGCTGAAGCAAGCAATGGAAAAGAAGCTGTTGAAAAATATAAAGAATTTAAACCTGATTTAATTACTATGGACATTATAATGCCTGAGGTTGATGGAATACAGGCTGTAAAGGAAATTATAAAAATTGATCCTGATGCAAAAATAATTATGTGTAGCGCAATGGGACAGCAGGCTCTTGTTATTGAAGCAATACAGTCAGGTGCAAAAGATTTTGTAATAAAACCTTTTCAGCCAGCAAGGGTGTGGGAAGCAATAGACAGAACTTTTCAGGAGTCGTAAAAGTTTCATGGAAAAAACAAAAGTATTGGTTGTTGATGACTCTGCTTTTATGAGAAAGATAATTTCAGAGATGCTTAAAGAAGACAGCGATATAGAAGTAATTGGCACAGCAAAAGATGGGAAGGAAGCATTAAAATATACTATAGAAAATTCTCCTGATGTAATAACAATGGACATTGAAATGCCCGGGCTTAACGGATTACAAACTTTAAAATACATAATGCAAGAAAAACCAACGCCTGTTATTATGCTTTCTGCTTATACACAAAAAGGAGCAGATATAACAATGCAGGCACTGGAAAATGGTGCTTTTGATTTTGTTTGCAAACCATCGGGTGAAATTTCAGTTGATATAAAAAAGATTCAAAAAGAATTAATTGAAAAGATAAAATTAGCGAAAACGGTTGATATAAAAAAAATAAAATTCTATGACACAGAAAAAATAAAAGAACCATTAAACGAAAAAAAAGAAGGATTAAAAGTTGAAATTTTAGTTATAATCGTATCGTCAACCGGAGGTCCAAAAGCTTTAGGCGATTTAATACCAAAACTGCCCCGCAATTTAAATGCAGGTTTTTTAGTTATCCAGCATATGGCACCTGGTTTTACAACTTCTCTTGCCAGCAGGCTTAATTCTCAATCTTTGATGGAAGTAAAAGAAGCAGAAAATGGCGATGAAATAAAACCCAGTCGTATTTTAATAGCTCCTGGAAATTTTCATATGGAAGTCAAAAAGGATGGAGAAATTTATAAAGTGGAGTTAAATCAAAAGCCACCTAAATTGGGAGTAAGGCCCTGCGCCGATATTACAATATTATCTGCTGTGAAAAATTTTGAAGGAAAAATTCTATGTGTTATTTTAACAGGCATGGGAAAAGATGGTGCTTTAGGTTCTGAAAAGGTAAAAGCAAAAGGGGGAGTTATCATTGCTCAAAACAAAGAAACCTCAGTTATTTTTGGGATGCCCAAAGCAGTAATAGATAAAGGAATAGTTAATAGAGTGGTTCCTATTGATATTATGTCTGATACTATTATTGAAGAGATAAAAAAACTTACAGGAAAATAAATTATGGATATTAATAGTTATAAAGAAATTTTTATAGAAGAAGCAAGAGATAATATAAAAATTTTTAATTCTGCACTTTTAAAATTTGAAAAAGATATAACTGATCTTACACCGGTCAATGATATTTTTAGAGCAGTTCATACATTAAAAGGTATGGCAGCAACAATGGGATATGACAAAATGACTGAATTTACCCATTCTTTAGAAGATATTCTTGATAACATAAGAAATGGTTCAATAAAGGTAGATGCAGAAATAACAGGGTTATTATTTAAAGGTGTTGATATAATTGAAAAATTCTTAGAAAATATATCACGAAATAATATTGATATAACTGAAGGGTATGAAGAATTAATAAATAAATATAAAGAATATACAAAAACAGGATTAAAAATTTCTGCTAAAGTTATTAAAGAAGAACAAAAAAAGGAAGAAATTCCAGACCTCAAAATAGAAGAGATAATTTTAAACGAAGCATTTAAACGAAATTTAAATGTTTATATAGTAAAAATTACTCTTGCCGAAGATTGTGTTTTTAAAAATGTCAGGGTTTTTATGGTCAACAGAAATTTAGGGGAGAAAGGAGAAATTATTAAATCATCGCCGGTTGCGAAAGATTTAGAAGAAGGAAAGTTTGGAAATAGTTTTTCAGTTGCTTATATAACAAAACTTAATTCAGAGGAGATAGAAAAGTTACTTTATAAAATTGCAGAAATAAAAAAGGTAGAAGTAAAACAAATAAAAAAAGGGCTTGATGAAAAAAGAAAAATAGAAAAAAAAGCAGAGAATATTATTTCAAATGTAGAAAAGAAGAAAATATTAAGCCAGAGTGTAAGAGTGAATATTGAAAAATTGGATGTTTTGCTTAATTTGGTAGGAGAACTTGTAATTGCCAAGATTCGTTTAGAGCAGATTTCCAAAGATAAACAGTTTGAAATATTAAAAGAAACTGCAAATGAATTTGATAGGATTATTAATGAACTTCAGGCGGAAGTAACACAGGTAAGGATGCTCCCTGTAAATAATATTTTTGATAGATTTCCAAGAATTGCAAGGGACCTTGCAGTAGAAGAAGGTAAAGAAGTTGAAACAGAAATAATAGGTGGAGATATTGAAATAGACAGAACTGTTTTAGAAGAAATCAATGAACCGTTATTACACCTTGTTAGAAATTCTGTTGCTCATGGTATAGAGAAGCCAGAAGAAAGAATATCAAAGGGAAAAAGCAGAAAAGGAATAATACGACTTTCCGCAAAAAGAGAGAGAAATTCGGTAATAATTGAAATTTCTGATGACGGGAAAGGGATAGATGTTTTAAAGGTAAAAAAGAAAGCATTGGAGATGAAAATTTTAAGCGAAGAAAAAATTAAAAACATAACAGATGAAGAGATAGTTAATATTATTGCTTTGCCTGGTTTTTCTACGATGGACACTGTGGATAAAATTGCAGGAAGGGGAGTTGGTGTTGACGTTGTAAAAACAAAAATTGAATCATTGGGGGGGATATTTAAAATTGAAAATTATCCAGGTGAGGGAGTTAAATTCATTATGAAGTTACCTTTAACCCTTGCTATAATACAGGCTTTGCTTGTAAAAACTTCTCAAAATATTTATGCGTTGCCTGTTATTTATACTCTGGAAATTCTGGAATTAAATACTAAATCAATAAAATTAATACAGGGTAAAAGGGTTATTGTATTAAGAGATGAAGTTATAGCGGTTTTCAGTCTGGCTGAACTTTTAAAAAAGAAAAGAGAAGAAAAAGAAGTTGTTCAGTTAGTAATTGTAGAAGTAAGAGATAAAAAGATAGCATTAGAAGTAGATGAAGTTATAGGCCAGCAGGAAATAGCAATTAAAAGTTTAGGTGAATTTTTAAAATATGCAAAAGGGTTTTCTGGTGTTACAATATTAGGAGATGGAAGGATAAGTCTGATACTTGATATTCAGTCGCTTTTAGAAGAAAATAATAATTTATAATTAAAGTTATGGAGAAAAAATGGAAACATCTTTATTAAATTTAGCAGAAGCACAATTAGATGCTTTAAAAGAAGTTGGAAATATAGGTGCAGGACACGCAGCCACTGCATTATCCCAGCTTATTAAAAAAAAGATAATGATAACAGTGCCAGAAGTTAAAGTAATAAAAACAGAAGATGTTGCAACTTTAATAGGAGATTCTAACAGTTTAGTAGCAGGTATTGTTATGAATATTTTAGGTGATGTTACAGCAAAAATATTATTTTTACTAACAAGGGATAGCGCACTTTCTTTAGTTGATATGCTTTTACAAAAGCCAAGAGGGACGACAAAGGTTTTATCAGAATTTGGAAACTCTGCGATAAAAGAAACGGGTAATATTTTGTCGGGCGCATATATGAATGCATTAAATGAATTTTTAGGACTTATGCTTTTACCATCTGTTCCCAATTTAGTTTTTGATATAGCAAGTGCAATTTTAATAACAGTTTCAGAAGGTTTTGAAAAAATGTCAAACAATATTCTTTCTATTGAAACAGAATTTTTAGAAGCAAATGAAAAAGTTATAAAAGGGTATATGCTTTTAATACCCGACATACCTTCTGTTAAAGTTATATTAGATGCTATAAAGGTGTCTTAAATATGCAGGTATTTTCAATTGATATAGGGACAAGAAAAGTAGCAGGAATTTTAGGAGAACTTGTTTTAAATAAAATTATTATAAAAGATGCTGTTTTAAAAGAACATAGAGAAAGAGCAATGCTTGATGGACAGATACATAATATAGAATATGTAACTGAAATTGTAAAAGAGGTTGTAGAAGAAATTGAAAAAAGAAATAATATAAAGATAGAAAAAGCAACAACCGCACTTGCTGGAAGGAACCTCATAACAGAAAAAGTTGATATTAAAAAAGAAAAAAAAGGAGAGATAGACAGAGATGACATTTTGCAGATTGAGATGGAAAGTGTAAGAAAATCTTATGAAATAATTGTTAATAAAAATAAAAAGGAATACTATTGTGTTGGTTTCAGTCCGGTATTATTTAAGATAGACGGTGAAGAAATTAAAAATCCATTACAGCAGTTCTGCCGCGAAACGTTTGAAATACAATCAATAGTTACTTTTTTACCTAAAATTGCTTTTAATAGTATGGTTTCCGTTTTTAAAAATTGTAATTTAAAAATAGAAAGTATAACATTAGAACCAATTGCTGCCCTGCAGGTTACAATACCAGAAGATATGCGGCTTTTAAATCTTACATTAGTTGATATTGGTGCCGGAACCTCAGATATTGCCATAACTGATAAGGGAAAAATAATTGCATATGGAATGATTCCTAAAGCAGGAGATGAAATTACAGAAGAAATTTGTAAAAATTTTATTATTGATTTTAATGAAGCGGAAAAATTAAAAAGAAATATAGAAAAAGAAAAAAATATAGAAGTAAAAAATATCTTTGGCAATAGTATTAAAATAAATTATGATGAATTTATAAATGTAATAATTGACAAAGTAGAAGAAATAGCAACTGATATAGCGGATAAGATATTAAACCTTAATTTTAAACAACCCCAGGCAGTTGTTTTGGTTGGAGGTGGTAGTAGTTTAAATTTAATCAAGGAAAAGGTTGCTTTAAAATTAGGGATACCTGCAACAAGAGTAGGAAATCGTTTACCAAAGGATATAGCAAATATTGTAAATATTCCACCAATTTTACAGGGACCAGAAGGAATAACTCCTGTTGGCATTCTGGAAACAGCTATCTATGAAAGAGGCATAGGATTTATTGAAGTAGTAATTAATGGAGAAAAGGAATATATATTAAATTTAGAACAGAATATTAAACTTCTGGATATATTAATGGCAAAAGGGTATGAATTAAAAAAATTATATGGGAAACCTGGAAATGCTTTAACTTATAGTTTAAATGGTGAATTGAAAATTTTAAGGGGCGGTAGAGCCGAGCACGCAAAGATTTATATAAATGGGATTCAAAAAAATCTTGAAGATTATGTGCAAAATGGTGATAAAATATTTATTACAGAGCCAGTTGATGGTATTGATGCAAGTGCTTTAATAAAGGATATTTTACCGCAGGATCTTTTTTTGTCAGTTGAACTTAACGGAAATGTTATGAAAATATCACCGCGTGTTTTTTGTGATGGCAGGGAAGTATCAGAGGATGAGCCATTAAAAGATAGAGCAAATATAACTTATGAATCAGTAAGTACTATATTAGAAATTCTTGCACAGCAGGGATTTAATCTTGATAATACAAATGAAAGAGATATTATAATAACATTAAATGGAGAACCGGTTGTTTTAAAACAAAGAAATTATCAGTTAAAAGTAAATGGCAGGGAAGTCTCCAAAGATTACAAAGTAAAAAATTTTGATAAAATTTTGTTCAGGGAAGTTCCGTCATTTTACAGGATAAAGGATATTTTAAAAGAGCCGCAAAAAAATAAAATAAAAGTAAAAATAAATGGAAAAATTTTTGAAATAGAAAAAGAAAATTATGAAATTTATATGAATGGCAAAAGGGTAAGCGAAGATGAATTTTTAATAAATGGTGCAAATATAGAAATCAAATCAGCAGAAGTTAACCTGATACTTTCAAATATTTTTAAAACATATCCTGTCGATTTTCAAAAAGCAAAAGGCAAAATAATTGAATTTTATGTGGATGGTGAAAAAGCAGGTTACACAACTCCTATAAAAGATGGGTCAGAGATAGAAATAAATTTTGTTTAAATTTAACTTATTGTTTGACAAAAAAATATTCAGTTGTAAAATTTCATAAAAAAAATAAAAAATCAAAGGAGTATTGTTTTGATTGAAAGAGAAGCGGTTATTGCTTTAAATATGATAGATGGGTTAGGAAGTGTAAAAATAAATCGGCTTATAGGTCATTTTAAATCAGCAACTTTAATTTTTTCTGCTTCTTCTGATGAATTATTAGATGTGGATGGGATAGGAGAAAGCATAGTAACTCAAATTAAAAATTATAAAATTGAGATTTTAAAAAAAGAAATAATGGATGCAGAGAAAAAAAATATAAAAATAATAACAATCTATGATGATGAATATCCAAAAATTTTAAAAAATATTTATGACCCACCACCTGTTTTATATATTGCGGGAAAAGGGTTTTTAGATACTGATTTAAATCTCGGTATAGTTGGAACAAGGGCGGCGGATGATT
Source organism: Candidatus Methylomirabilis sp. (assembly GCA_020722985.1). GTDB lineage: Bacteria > Oederibacteriota > PGYV01 > PGYV01 > DYJU01 > DYJU01. The sequence goes on along the minus strand of DYJU01000009.1, from coordinate 4,441 downwards.
ATGCAGAAAAGATCATTGAAAAAATAGTTAAAGAAGCAGCAGAATCTGGTGTTGATCTGACAATTATAAGCGGTATGGCACGCGGTGTTGATGCTATTGCACATATAAATGCAATTAAAAATAATATTTTTACAATAGCGGTTCTGGGATATGGACTTGGAACTATATATCCCTTTGAGAAAAATTCTCTTGTTAATGAGATTTTTTTAAATGGAACATTAGTGTCTGAATTTCCACTAAATGCAATAGCAACCAAGCAGAATTTTCCGAGAAGAAACAGGGTAATAAGTGGGCTTTCTAACTGCGTTTTAATAGTTGAGGCGGGTGAAAAGAGCGGTGCATTGATTACAGCAGATTATGCTTTAGAGCAGGGCAGGGATGTTTTTGCAATACCTGGAAATATTTTTTCTCAAAAATCAAAAGGAACCAACAATTTAATAAAGCAGGGTGCAAAACTTGTGGATTCTTTTTATGATATACTGGAAGAATATCAGATAAAATATGTCATGGAAGATATAAAAAAAGATAAAAAAGAAATTATACTCTCTGAAGATGAACAAAAAGTTTTTGATCTGGTTGGATATGAAAAAAAACATATTGACAATATTTTAATTGAAAGTAATATTGATATTAACAAATTAAGCAGTATTTTAATAAATCTTGAGTTAAAAGGGCTTATAAAACAGTTAAGCGGAAAAAGTTTCATAAAAGTTTAAATTTAAGGAGCAAAAATGAGCGGGAAAGTAAAAAAGATTTTACTTGTTGAATCGCCAACCAAAATAAATACGATAAAAAAATTTTTGGATAACAATTTTAAAATTTTAGCAACAAAAGGACATATAAAAGATCTTCCCAAGAGTAAATTAGGAGTTGATGTAGAAAAAAATTTTACTCCGACATATATTATAATGAGAGATAAAAGAAAGGTTTTATCTGAAATATTAAAAGAAACCAAAAAAGCAGAAGAAATTTATATAGGAACAGACCCTGACAGGGAAGGAGAAGCAATAGGATATCATATTGCAGAAGAAATTTGTAAAAAAGAAAAAAAAATAATTAAAAGAGTCCTTTTTAATGAAATAACACAAAATGCAGTTTTAAATGCGTTAAAATCGCCGCGGGATATAAATCTTAATTTGGTATCGGCACAACAGGCAAGACGTATTCTGGATAGATTGGTGGGATATAAAATAAGTCCAATGCTGTGGAAAGTAATAAGACGTGGATTATCAGCAGGAAGAGTTCAGTCAGTAGCATTAAGATTAATTGTTGAAAGGCAAAGGGAGATTGATAATTTTAAACCAGAAGAATACTGGCAGATAAAAGCGCAATTAAAGGGGAAATCTAATATTGATTTTGAAGCTCTTTTAACAGAAAAAAATACCGAAAAAATAAAGATAAAAACAAAAGAAGAATCTGAAAATATAATAAACGAGTTAAAAACTCAGGACTTTATAGTTTCTGATATAATAAGAAAAGAAAGAGTAAGAAAAGCTTTACCGCCTTTTATTACAAGCACTTTACAGCAGGAAGCATCAAGAAAATATAGATTTACAGCGCAAAAGACAATGATGATTGCCCAACAATTATACGAAGGGATAGATATAAAAGGCGAAGGGCAGGTAGGTCTTATAACCTATATGAGAACAGATTCTTTAAGGGTCTCACAGGATGCACAAAAAAGTGCACTTGAATATATCAAACAAAAATTTGGAGAAAAGTATGTGCCATTTACGCCTAATTTTTATAAAAGCAAAAAATCAGCCCAGGATGCTCATGAAGCAATAAGGCCAACATCTATAAATCGGGAACCAGAAAAAATAAAAGATAGTTTATCGCTGGATCAATTTAAAATTTATTCTCTTATATATAAAAGATTTTTAGCGTCCCAGATGACGCCTGCAATTTTTGATGATACAAAAGTAAAAATAAAAGCAGGCGAATATGGCTTTCAGGCTAATGGTTCAACCTTAAAGTTTGACGGATTTTTAAAGGTTTATGATGTTCCATTAGAAAATGATAAACCCAAAGAAGAAAATGACGATGATGAAAAAAACGAAAACGGAAAACAAAAAAGTTTACCAGAACTTTTTCAAAATGAAAAATTAATTTTGATAGAACTTTTAAATTCCCAGCATTTTACTCAGCCACCATCTGCATATACAGATGCGTCTTTAGTAAAAATTTTAGAAGAAAAAGATATAGGCAGACCAAGCACCTATGCGCCAATTATAGCAACTTTAATTTATAGAAAATATGTTGTGAGAGAAAAGGGCAAATTTGTTCCAACTGAACTTGGTATTTTAGTAAACGATATTTTAGAAAAACATTTTCTAGATATTATTAATGTGGAATTTACAGCACAGATGGAAGACAACCTTGATGCGGTGGAAGAAGGTAAGGTTGAATGGCATGAGTTACTTAAAAAATTTTATACTGAATTTGAAAAAACACTTAAAAAGGCAGAACCTTTTATGGCAGATATTAAAAAAGATTTAGAAGGCGAAACTGGTGAAAAGTGTGAACTGTGTGGTGGAAGAATGATAATAAAATGGGGAAGGCATGGTAAATTTATTTCATGTGAAAATTATCCTAAATGCAAAAATGCAAAATCATTAAATTCTGAAGGTGGGGCGGAAGAAAAAATAGATGAAAAGTGTCCACAATGCGGGAGCGACCTTGTTGTTAAATATGGGCCTTTTGGAAAATTTATTGCCTGCTCTAAATATCCAGAGTGTAAATATACAAAAAATATTATAAATAAAATAGGAATAAAATGCCCTGAATGCGGTGGTGATATTATAGAAAGAACAACTAAAAAAAGAAGAAAATTTTATGGATGCAGCAATTACCCGAAGTGCAAATTTATGGTATGGGATAAACCTATTTCAGAAAAATGTCCTGTATGTGGCGCAAATTTGCTTTTTGAAAAAAGAAAAAAGGACTCTGTTACGATTTATTGCAATAAATGCGATTATAAACGTAGCGAAAAAGAAAATGAAAAATGATGAAAACGAAATTTTAATACAATATAAAAAATATTTAACATTTGAAAAAAATTATTCTAAACATACAGTATCAAATTATGAAAGGGATATAAAACAATTTTTTTCATTTGCAGGTGATTTTATTCAAATAAATGAAAAAGTAATAGGAAGTTATTTAGAATCTCTTTTCAAAAAAAAATATAATAAAAGTTCAATAATAAGGAAAATAATATCTTTAAGAAATTTTTATCGTTATTTAGTAAAAATAAAAAAAATTAATAATAATCCATTTGAATATATTTTAACACCTAAAAAAGAAAAAAAGATACCTGGAGTTTTAACCGAAAAAGAAGTTGAGTTAATATTAGAAAACGTTGATTGTGGGAATTTTTTTGGTTTAAGGGACAGAGCAATAATGGAATTACTTTATTCCAGTGGAATTAGAGTAAATGAACTTGTTAATTTGAATACAAATGATATAGATTTTATCAATGAAGAAATAAAAGTTTTAGGAAAAGGTAATAAAGAAAGAATAATTCCTGTGGGTTCGGTTGCTATAAATTTTCTCCAGAAATATTTAAAGGAACTTAAAAAAATTTCTCAGGATAAAATACTTTTTATTAACAAAAGTAAAAAACGACTTACAACACGTAGCATAGAACTTATTATTAAAAAATATGCAAAAAAAGTAGGGATTCTTAAAAAAGTAACACCGCATACATTAAGACATTCATTTGCAACTCATCTTTTAGATAGAGGTGCGGATTTACGGTCTGTTCAGGAATTATTAGGGCATTCCAATTTGTCAACAACCCAGATTTATACTCATCTTTCTATACAAAAATTAAGAAGGGACTATGATAAAGCACATCCGAGAGCAAAAAAATAAGTTTTTGCCTATAAAATAAATAAGTTAATCATATATATTGCAGGGGGAAGGTTATTCGTTAATAATTGTATTTATTATAATTAAGTAAATTATGCGAAAAGGGGCTATCCTTATTCCCATCCCCAACTAATTTTTCATTTTGAAATTTATTGTAAATATAATATAATAAAGAAATATAAGAGAATTATATCTTTTAGAGATTTAGAAAGGGAAAAATGTTAAATAAAATTTTTATCGATTTAAAAAAAAATAAAATTAAAATATTTATTTTGAGTATTTTATTATTTATTTTTTTATTTAATATGGATTTATGTGCCGATACTGAAACAATAACTCCCACAAATACAGAAACAGTAACAAAGACAATAACGTCTACAGATACGCAGACTATAACTGAAACTGCAACACGGACAATAACATCTTCGGTAACAGAAACAATAACCGAAACAGTGACGCCGACTATAACAGAGACGATAACGCCTTTAAACACCCAAACGATAACAGAGACAGTAACGTCAACAATAACAGAAACAATAACAGAAACCATTACTGAGACAATTACTGA
>DYJU01000082.1:7816-8491 GCA_020722985.1 Candidatus Methylomirabilis sp. | reverse complement strand
TTGTGTCCCTGTTACTGTTGCTGTAAAAGTATTCGGCTGTGTATTGGTTGCTGTCTCAGTATATGTTGTGGTAGACGGTGGCGTTCCTGTTCCTGTTTCTGTTGGCGTATTTGTTGCTGTCCAAGTATTTGAGTTAGTTGCTGTATTTGTTATTGTTGAAGTATAGGTAAAGGTCTGCGTCTGTGTTTCTGTTGCAGTATCTGTTTCAGTATTTGTATTTGTAAATGTAAAGGTTGACGTTAGAGTTGAAGTGTTTGTTCTTGTATTTGTTGGTGTATCTGTATTTGTCCAGGTCGGTGGCTGGCTTCCTGTAACTGTTTCAGTAGGTGTCCTTGTATCTGTTGATGTGTTTGTAATAGTAAATGTATTTGTATTTGTCGGTGTATCTGTTAAGGTATTTGTGGCTGTCCAGGTTCTTGTATTTGTTGCTGTATTTGTATTCGTAATTGTTGGCGTATTTGTTGATGTATTTGTTGTCGTATTTGTCACTGTATTTGTTGGCGTATTTGTATCAGTTGGTGTATTTGTTTGTGTATTTGTCAGTGTTGCTGTTGCTGTGCTTGTTCTCGTGTTTGTTGCTGTGTTTGTCCCAGTATTTGTTGGTGTATTTGTAGGCGGTTGTGTATTTGTTTGTGTATTTGTCAGTGTTGCTGTTGCTGTGCTTGTTCTCGTGTT
>DYJU01000082.1:0-7716 GCA_020722985.1 Candidatus Methylomirabilis sp. | reverse complement strand
TGTTGCTGTGTTTGTCCCAGTATTTGTTGGTGTATTTGTTATTGTCCATGTTCTTGTTTGTGTTGGAGTATTTGTTGCTGTTGAGGTGGATGTATTAGTCGCAGTATTTGTAAATGTTGCTGTTTTAGTAGGAGTTGATGTCCAATTCTGGCATGGAAACATTTCAATTTCATCTATCCATAATTCTATATAACTCCATGGCTGTCCTCTTGTTTGCCATTGAATATTTTTTAAATTTTGAAGCACAGTTGTTAAATCCACAGTTGTTCCCCATCCTGATTCCTGTGTAAAAGAAGAAAAGAACAATTGATACTGCTGCCAGGTGGACTCAACATTAAAAGTAAATTTATAATCATTCCCCCCTGTTTTTATTCCTGATATTGCAACTAATTTAATATCAAAGGATGTTGCTGTTCCTTTTGCCCAGAATCTTATTCCCGAAAAAGCACTACAATCAAAACCTATATCTGAACCACTATTAGGATTCGTCCCTGTTCCCATTCCAATAAAACCATAAACATAATCTGTTGTTACATATCCAGTTATTCTTGCAGCATAAGCAGTTGTAGTTGCCCCTCCAGGCACCATTATAAAAGTTGTTCCTGGTTCTGGTACAACATAACTTGTTCCTGAGTTCCCACTATCATCATATGTAAACCACATTCCTCCCCAATTATTAACTCCATCTCCATCTTCACAGGTATCCAATTTTTCCGAGCAACCAAATGTTGGTGTTATAGTTGGAGAAGATGTATAGGTATAAGTATTAGTTGGAGTATTTGTTTTTGTAGGTGTTGGTGTCCAACCTAAATTTGGATAAAATTCTATTTCATCAATCCAGAAATCAACATTATGGTCATATCCTTTTGTTTGCCAATTTATTTTTGATAAATTCTGTAAAACAACCGTTTTTGAAACAGGTGTTCCCCATCCTGATTCCTGTGTTAAATCAGTAAAAGGAATTGCAATCTGTGTCCATGTTGCAGGAGGTATAAATGAAAATTTATAATCATTATAGCCCGTGTTTGTAACACTTGTCGGCGCAAGAAACCTGATACTATATTCACTGGTTCCATCTCCTTTGACCCAGAATCTTATACCTGTAAATCCACTTACATCCCTTGTTCCTGCTTCATTTTCTACCATCTGAGTTCCCATACCAACACAAGGGTAATAAGAACCTGATTGTGGTGCAACATAACCTGTTATCCTGCCAGCATATAAAGTGCTTGCTGCACCTGGTGCAGATGGTGTAAATGTTGTTCCGCCTGCAGGCCAGACAGATGACTGAACTGCTCCATTCTCTTTATAAGTATACCAGTATCCTCCCCATAAATTCTGACTATTGTTATCTTCAAAATTATCAAGCATTTCTCCCTGCGGAACAGGAGTTGGTGTCGCAGTTGGCTGCGGAGTGCCCATTGCACGAAGATTATGAAAATCGCCAGCCATTAAAAGTAAAGTTAAAAGTTGTAATGTGCCATTATAATAACCGTCAGTAACATCAAATGATATTGTTTCCTGATAAAAATTATTAAGTTGTGTTTGATAAGATGCATTTCTCATCATAGCACAGCCAGCAGGTCCTGTAAATGCCGCATTATGATAAGATCCTTCCACTGATCCGCTTGATACCCAGTAACCATCTTTTACATTTGAAGAACCAACATTATTAAAAAATGTTGCAAGTAAACTTACTTCGTTATTTGGATCAACACCATTCCACACATATTCAATAGCATATCTCCATGGAACCCTACAGGAATTATATTTATATTTTCTTCCATCGCACCCGTCGCCGCCGCATGGCTCATCACTTCTTGGTGTTCCGTCTGTATTTAAAATTTCTCCTATCAAACCATTATTATCGTTTCTTCCGGTATCTATATGTGTATTACAAGTTGCATATACACTATCCCATTTAGATGCATGTGCTGCATCTATTTCCCTGAAAACTTTAAACCACGCAGGTATAAAATAAGAAGGATATTCCCAACTATCCCAGTTATCTCCTGGCTTTAAGTGGTTATCTGTTGCTACATCATAATTTCTAATATCATTTATCTCTGCAACTGCATAATTATAATATGTATCAGCAAGTGAACCTCCACCCCCCCATTGTTTATCTGCCATAGCAAGGGCAAAAGCAATATCTAAATCAGCATCTGTTGCAGAATTGCTATCATTTATATTGCCATTTGCATCAATTAGCCATGGCATTAATTTACTGGGTGTTTTACTTGCACTTTTATTAAGTTTATATTCATATAAATCATCAAATAATGCCTGGTCATCAAAATAAACTGCAAGCAGCATACCGTATGCCTGTCCTTCTGAGCATGTGGCATTAGATAAACCATTTATGGGTTCAGGACTTTGAACCCTTCTTGTCCCTGATGGGCAACCACTTGATGTTACATACCTTGATTCCCATGTGTTATAAAGATTAAGTAAGGTTGTATGATTAACACTCTGCGCCCTTATACCATAAGCATAATTCTGATTAATTGGAAATGGATAATATCCAGCGTATATTATGTTAAAAAACAAAAAAATAAGTATAACGCTTAAATAAATTTTTAATAAAATATGCTCTTTTATTTTTCCCATAATTTCCTCCTTTTATTTTATTATAATAACATTTTTCTTAATAACCTGAGAGCCAATCTGTATATATACGAAATAAACCCCTTCACTTAATATATCACCCACAGAATTTCTACCATACCATTTTACTTCATAAACTCCAGGGTCTTTTTGTTCATCAATTAAATTTGCAACAACTTTTATCCTTTTATCATAAATTATTATTCTCACTCTGGCACTTTCATCAACTTTTGTTTTAATAATACAATATTCGCCCTTTAATGGATTTATCATATTATTACCAATTATTGCCTTATCTCTTTCTAAAAGTGGATTGGTTGTTGATGGAGTTGCAATTTCTTTTGCCATTTTTAAACTAATTCCTTCTACTTTTGATAAAGAATATTTTGGTTCATTTGATTTCATAACTGTATCTGTCTCAACTTTTAACTCGCTAGCCGTTTTCAAGTTTTCCGATACTATTATTTTTGTTTTTTCCTTTATTACTTTTTTTTCTGCAATATTAACATTTTCATCTTTTATAGAACTTTCCGTTTTACTTATTTTCATATCCCTGACTTTATTTATATCTTCTGTTTTTATTATTTTTTCAGGACTCTTTTCAGGCAAATTTAATGATAATTTATTTTCACTTATATTATTATATATAAGGAAGACAGAACCGATAATTATTAAAGAAGCAATTGCAAAAGATAAAGCAGGTTTAAAAGTAAGCCCCATGTTAAATATGCCTGCTCTTTCTTTTATATTTTCCTGTTCTCTTATTTTAGATATAATTTTTGATTCAATATAATAGGGTTCTTTTACTTTTAATTTAGCAACATAAAATTTAATTTTTTCCATATTTTCTAAGTATTTTTTGCATATTTCACATTGCGAAATATGGTTTAATAAAATATCTTTATTATCAGGATTTAATGCTCCATCTATATATTCATGTATCATTCTCTTTATTTTTTTACATTTAACTGTTCTCATTAAATTTCACCTACACTTTTTAATACATAGGTTATGACAATTAAAACTTCAAAAAGTTTCGGTAAAAAATTAAAAAATATCATCTTTTTTCAATTTATCCCTTAAATTTTCTCTCGCCCTGAATATCTTACTTTTTACAGCGGAAACTGAAAGTTTTAAGATTTTACCTATTTCTTCATAAGATAAACCATCAATATCTCTTAAAATAAGTACTTTCCGTTGTTCTTCAGTTAATTCCTCCATTCTTTTAAATACTATATTTTTTATCTCATTGCTTACAAATAAGTTATCAGGCTTTTTTTCATCCTTATCTTTTAAGGTTTCTTCTAAAATATTTTCTTCTTTTTCTTCATCCCATTCGGGGTTTTCCTCAACTATTTTTCCTTTTAATCTTTTTATCTGTTTTAACTTATTTTTACATAAATTTACAGTAATCCTGTATATCCATGTTCCGAGTTTTGATTCTCCTTTGAATTTTTTAATATTATTATAAATATTTACAAATATCTCCTGGGTTGCATCTTCTGCATCTTCTTTTGTTCTTAAAAAACTATATGCATGATTATACACAACCTTTTTATATTTATTTACTATTTCTGCAAATAAATTGATCTGCCCTTTTTTTATCTTTTTTATTAGTTCTTTTTCATCCATTTTGTTTAAAATAAATTAAAAGATATATTTTATTGTAAATCTATGTGCATTATCTGAAATAAAAAATGGCTGATATGCATAATCCACATAAAAACTTTCTATTTTTACACCTGCACCGAGCGCTATTCTTCCCTCTGATATACCAAATATATAACCATATCTGAAAGTAAATATATCCATATATTGAGCTTCAAGTCCTAAAGAAGTTTCTGTTCCTTCTATTTCATTTAAATAAACTCTTTCTTCTAAATACATAGCTATTTTATATATATCAAGTTCCCGATAAATTTCAAATCCATATCCTGCCCTTATTATCATAGGAAATAAACTCTGTTCTTTTGTATACTTTGTTGAAAATCCCAAATTTTCAAAAACAAGTCCTAACAGGTATCTTTTTTCAAAATTCCTGTAAAGAGCACCTAAATTTAATACAACGCCCAAATCCGTTGATTTATAAAGTTTACTTAAAAAAATTTTGGTTGTTATTCCTAAACTAAATTCTTTTTCAAATTGCCTGCAATATGAACTGCCGATTAAAATATCATAATTTTCTATTTTTTCAATAGAATATCCTTCCGAATCTGTCCTTTCAAGGTTATCATTGGAATCATAAAATAAAAAGGCACTTATATAATCTTCCTTATTTATCGGCTGGGCATAAAGAATCTGTTCATAATGTGTATCAAAAACAGAAGTATAATGAGAAAAAATTATATAACGTGCAACTATTCCCATCAATGCCGCAGGATTAACAGTTGATGCTCCTGGTCTTGCATAAAATGGAGAATAAATACCACCAAGCGATGTTTCCCGTGCTGTAATATTCACAAGTAAAAAATCAGAAGTTATACTTGTAGAATATATATTCACATTAAAAATAAAAACTATTATTACAAAAAAAAAATTTTTGATAGAGATTTTACAAGCATAAACCATCTTTTATGTTGATTCTCTTATTATGAGTTCAGGTTCAAAACTTATTATCTTTTTTTCACTTTCTTCTTTTCCTTCTATGACTTCCATTAAAAGGTCAAATGCCTGCATTCCCATTTTTGCTATCGGCTGCCTTATAGTTGTTAAAGAAGGGGTCGAAAGATTTGCAAGATAAACATCATCAAACCCTATAATGCCTATATCGCCAGGAATATTTATCCCTTTTTCCTTTGCAGCATCCATAAAACCAATTGCTGTAATATCACCAGCTGCACAAAAAACCGCATCTAACTTTTTATTTTTTTCAAGCAATGAATTTAATGCTTTTTCTCCATCTTCAAAAGAATAATCAATAACCGTATGAATCATTTCCTGTTTAAATTCTAATCCATAATGGCTCAAAGCTTCTTTATAGCCATGCAATCTTTCTTCCGCATTCATCCCTTTATTTCCTATTATAAGCCCTATGTTTTTTCTTTTATTTTTAATAAAATGTTCCGTTGCTAAAAATGCCGCTTTAATATTATTGAATTTTACAGTTGGAAAATCCTCAATAAGTTCTTCTATAAAAACAACTGCAACACTTTCTTTTTTAAACTCCTCCATAAGTTCCTTTTTCGCTTTTAAACTTATTATTATTAAACCATCTGCCCTTTTTTCATATAAAATTCTTTTTAAAAGGTCTTCTTCATTTTCATCCATGCCTTTTGTGGAATATAAAATTAAATTATAAGGTTTTTTTCTTAAATTTAATTCAATGCCTCTCACTGATTCTAATGCAAAAAGAGAAGCAAAAAATGAAGCTACAACTGCTATATTATTGGTTTTACCCTTTACTAAACTTCTACCAATATAATTTGGATGATAATTCATCTCTTTTATTGCTTTTAGAACCCTATCCTTTGTTGCCTGGCTTATTTTCTGGCTGTTATTTATTACCATTGAGACAGTTGCAGGGGTTACACCTACCTTTTTTGCTATATCCTTTATAGTTACTCTCATATCTTATTTGCCTTCAGATTCTTTGTTTAGTTTGTCTTTTATTTCCTGCCAGTCGGGAGAATCTAAAAATTCTTTTAATTTAAGATTTGATGGGTCGTATTCTTCACCTTTTAAATATGCCTTATAAGCAAGTTCTTTTTTACCCATGTTTAAAAAACATGCTCCTATACCAACATATGCGGGTGAATACTTTTTGTCTCTTTTCAATGATTCCGAAAATTGATAAAGTGCTTCCTGATATTTTCTCTGATACAAAAGTTCATAACCTTTTTTATAATATTCTATTGCCTGAACCTTATCTTCATACTCATGTTTTTCTGCAACACCTAAAAATTTTCCAGTTAATGAGATTCTGTGAGAAATTCCAAGTTCTCCATAAGGCGTCAAAGCATAATCAAGGTCAAAATTAAGATCTTTACTTGCTGTTAATTCATAACCTAAACCAAATGTAAACCCTGAAACCCAGCCCAGGTCTGTTCCAAATTTATAACCCAACCTTACACCTACTGAATGATATTTATTTAAAATCCAGAATTTTTCAGCACCTACATTAACACGTGCTAACTGCTCTGTGGGATAATAAATAACATCTATATCGCCAACAGTATTATTTTCCGCAAATGTAAAATATCCTTCTTCAGAAAATGAAAGCATTATGTTTTCAAGTGCAAACCTGTATGCAAATCCTAAACGTAAAGTAAGTGGTAATTCAGGTCTATTATTTGCAAAACCCGCATTTTGAACGACAAAACCGATTGAATACGGGTCATATTTAGGATAATAATAAAATCCTATATCTGTCGCAAAACCACCACCTGTATCTGTATAAACTTCTTCATTAATAAAATTTAATTTTAATCCAGCTGATACATCTGAAAAAAATGAATTTTCACCAATTATTTCACCTATCCTTTTGGCATATGCAATTGAAATATTCCAGTTAGATGCTTTTGCAATTTCACTTGTTAATAAATATTGCCCCATGCTGTCTTCTGTTGTTTTGGCAATTTCACCAGCATTTAAAAATGTCCCATATGCAGCAAGTGTCCCAAATCCTTTTACAGGCAATGCATAAGCAATATATTCATAATTAACTCCTAACAGCCAGAAAGAATGCATAAGACATGCCTGATGTCTGGTTAATTGAGAAAGTCCTGCAATATTATAATAAATTGCATTTACATCATCTGCTATACCAGCAAATGCTTCACCCATTCCCGATTGTCTTCCTCCCTGTGAAATTTTAAGGAAATTTATGCTTGTTGTGCCTGCCCCAATAGAAAAAATGTTAGAAATTAAAAATATGTGTATTATTAACAATGTTATTAATATTTTTTTATTCATTTTATTACTCCTTTCTTTTTACTAAAATAGAACTAAATATATATTATACGCTCCCTTAAACATTTTGTAACAGTTTAGCCACTGGTAGAATAAAATTAGCCTATAAATAAATTTTTGTTTTGTCATTGCGAAGTCAGGCGAACGATAACTTCTGACTTCTATTCCCTCGTTTAATGAGCCTGACAAAGCAATCTTGCT
>DYJU01000081.1 GCA_020722985.1 Candidatus Methylomirabilis sp. | reverse complement strand
TGGCTACTGGTAAGTAAATACTTGACCTTGTCATTGCGAGGAAGCCGAAAGAAAAAGACAGAATAGGAAATAAGGGTGTATGAGGCTTAAGGAAGCAATCTCGCAGTTGAAAAACGGAAGAAAACAAGTAGAGAAGGCAATCGGTAATAAAAGCAAGATTGCTTTGTCAGGCGTAAGTTTACGGGATTACAGGAGGCAGAAGTTATCATTCGCCTGACTTTAAAATGACAAAACAAAAATTTATTTATAGACTAATTTTATTCTACCAGTGGCTAAACTGTTACAAATGTTCGGTTAGAGTATGGTATAACCGAGCCAGGTTTGTCTATGCCACCAAATTTGTAAGGATATCCGAACCTTGTTCGGATATAAATGAGTTGTTTGACATTTTGAGTGGAAGAGGGAAATTATGATATAGGATCAGGAGAATATTTAATAAATTTAAACAAAAATATTCATTTAAAGGAGAAGAACTATGTACAAGATTGAAAAGAAAGATTATGGTTACAGACTCACATTTGGTGGTTTTATCAAAGAAGATGAAATGAAAAAATGGCTTGAAGAAAGTAAAGTTATTCTGCCAAACGGGCCAAAATCTTTTGGGGTTTTTGTGGATATGAGGACATTGAAACCTTTGCCCCCGGAATCTCAAAAACATATGAATGAAGGTCAAAAATTCTACAAAAAAAGTGGTATGGTCAGGTCGGTTGTGATTTTAGCAAGTGCAATAACAAAAATGCAGTTTAAGAGAATAGCGCAAGAAACAGGTATTTACGAGTGGGAACGCTACATTGATGAAGCCTCAACCTCTAATTGGGAAAAAGTAGGACTTGATTGGATTAAGGATGGTATTGATCCAGATAAATAATTAGCCACAAAACAATCCGATAACAGAGGATACTTTATTCAAATTGCACATTTCCCCAGGAAGTTATGTGGCATTGCCGGGGAAATTCATTTAGGAGGAAAACAGTAATAGTTCAGCAACCCGAAGTCCGCTTGTAAAAGTGTAGTTACTAGTGGGGAAACACATGACAATGTCATTCTCAGGAAGCCGAAAGAAGAATGCAAAATGGAAAATGAGGGCGTATGAGCCAGACGAAGCAATCTTGTGGTTGAAAAGTGAAATAAGACAAGACTAAAAAGCATCAGGTAATAAAAGCAAGATTAGTTGTTCTCCAATGTGTTTCTTAGAAAGACGCCCATGGATGGGCGTTTCTACCTTAACTTCTTTAAGTGTCCGCCATGTCTTTTATCCTTATTCCCATAACATATTATAAAGCACATTGAAAAAAAACATATTATATGATAATATAATAAAAATTTTTATAAGGAGGTTTTGATATGGATAAAATTATAAAAGTCATATTTGCCGGTATTGTTGCAGGGTTTATATTATTTTTAGTTGCGAGTATTTCCTACAATTTTAATAAAGAAATAACAGACCCTTCGCTTAGATATATTTTTAAAAAATCAATTCATATGCAGTGGTTTTATAAATTACTTATAATAAATGCTGGAACAGGTATTATAATGGCAATTTTTTATACTTTGATGCGTGCTGGTCTTCCCAAAAATGATTTTATAAAAGGCGCAACATGGGGTATGGTTGTTTGGATTTTTATGGTAAATCAACCCCTTATTACATCCATCGTTGTTGGAAATTTTGCGCCTGATTTACTTTTATCCTGGCTTGCCCAGGGATTTGCAAGTTATGTAGCAGCAGGAGCAAGTATTGGACTTATATGCAAAGAGTAAGTTTTTGATTTTTATAAAAACTTTAAGATTTTCCCGACACATTCATTATACAGTAATTTTTTTATCTGGATATTATCTGGGATTACAAAATTTAAAAATTAATTTTGATTATTTTTATTTTTTTTCAGGTCTTTTGTGGATTAACCTTCTTTTTTTTCTTGCTATGATTCTTAATAACATCTATGATAAAAAGATAGATAAAATAAATGATAAAAAAAACCCTTTAAATTGCAGCGTAAAAGAAAGAGAATATTTTAATCTATTTTTAATTTTGTTTTTTCTATCATTGTTTATTTCTATTTTTTCAGGCACAAAAATTTTTATACTTACATTATTAATAAATTTAATTGGTTATCTTTATTCAACTCCGCCATTTAGATTAAAAAAATTTTTCCCATTAAATATAATTATAATAAGTTTCTGCACTGTAATTACAATTTTTTCTGGTTATTTATTTTCAACGCAGGGCAGAACTTTTGAAAAATTTCCTTTTGCTTTTGCTTTTGCTTTGTTATTTACTTTATCTCTTGCATTTAATGTTAAAGACATAAATGATTTTAAAGGAGACAAAAAGTATAAGATAATGACCCTGATGACAATTTTTGGTGAAAAAAAAGGGAAATTAATAATAGAATTTTTAATGCTGGTTGCTTATCTGATTTTTCCTTTTTTGATTGGTTCAAAAAAACTTATTTTGCCAGCGATTTTTTGTGGTATTATAACTTTTTATGTAATATATAAATCACGAAAACTAAATGAAATACCAGTTTTTTTTATTTTTTTTGCTTTTTTATTTTTATATATAATAACAGGTGAAATATAGAAATGAAAATTCCAGATTTATTTTTTATAATCTGTGGACATATTTTTCTGGTAATCGGTGTTGCTGGTATTTTTTTGCCAGTATTACCAGGGACAATTTTTTTGCTTTTATCTGCTGCCTGTTATTTCCAAGGATCAAAGAAATTTTACAACTGGCTTTTAAATCATAAATTTTTAGGGAAATATGTAAAACCATACAGGGAAGGCAGAGGCATTCCTTTAAAACTAAAAATTTTCTCACTATTAATTTTATGGATAGGGATAGGTATTTCTATATGGTTATTTAAAAAAAATATTTTAACATTGATTATACTTTTTATAATTTTAACTATAAGTACAATATATTTATTAAAACAAAAAACTTTTTAAGATTGCTTGACAAAACCCGCAATTATGGTAATACTAATATTGAAATATATGTAAAAAATGAGGGTAAAAATTATATTATGCTCAACAAAGCAATCTTACCTTTGAAAAGATAAAAAAACAATATAGAGAAAGCAACAGGTATTAAAAACAAGATTGTTCTGTCAGGCAGGATTTAATGGTGTAATAGAAAGCCCCAGGGTATCATTAGCGTGATTTTAAAATGATAGTAATAGTTCAGCCACCAGAAGCGAACTTGTAAAAGTATGACTACTAGTAAGGAAACACCTAACACTGTCATTCTTATGAAGCCGAAAGAAAAGTATAGAAGAGAAAAAAAGGATATATGAGGCTTAAGGAAGCAATCTGGCAGTTAAAAGCGGAAGAAAACAAGGCAAAAAGGCGATCGGCGATAAAAGCAAGATTGCTTTATCAGGCTCATTGAACGGTGGAATAGAAGACAGAGGTAATCGTTCGCCTGACTTCGCAATGACAGAGCGAAAAATTTATATATGGATTAATTTTGTTCTATCAACAGCTAAACTATTACAAATGAAAGAACAAAAAATTTATTTATTAACTAATTTTGTTTTACCAACGGCTAAACTATTATAATTTTATTTTAGTTGTGGAAAAGAATAAATTTTTTATTCTGTAAAAGATAAACAAAAAAAGGAGTGTAAATTTTGATTGAAAAATTAAAAAGATTGCCAGAGGCACCAGGTGTATACTTACTTAAAAATAAATCAGGCGATATTATATATATAGGAAAGGCAAAGGTTTTAAAAAATCGTGTTAAATCATATTTTCAAAAAGGAAAAAAAGATTTAAAAACAGAAGTCCTGTCAGAACAGATTTTTGATTTTGATTATATCATTACAAAAAATGAATTTGAGGCGTTTTTACTTGAAAATACACTTATAAAACAGCATAAACCTAAATATAATATTCTTTTAAAAGATGATAAGTCCTTTCCATATCTTAAACTAACCATTAAGGATAAGTATCCGGGGTTATATCTGGTAAGAGAAACAAAAAGTAAAAGTGCTGTTTATTTTGGACCTTATTTTGCAGGTGATGCGAAAAAATTTTTAGAAATTATTTATAAAATTTTTAAAATAAGGCAGTGTAAAATTGATTTGAAAAAACCACTTTCAAGGCCATGTATCTATTATAATACAGGAATTTGTTTTGCACCCTGTGTCAGATTTATAAGTGACAGCGCTTATAAAGTATCGGTTGAAAATGTAATAAAATTTTTAAGGGGTTCTTACAAAGAAACTATAGAAATTTTAAAAAACAAAATGAATAAATATTCTGAAAAACAGGAATATGAAAAAGCAGCCCAGATGAGGGATTACATAAAAGTGATTGAAAACATAATGAATGAACAAAAGGTTGTTTTAAATAAAGAAAAGGATATGGATGTTATAAATTATTTATTTTCAGATAACCATTATTATTTTGGTGTGTTAAAAGTAAGAAGTGGTAGGTTAATTAATAAAGAAATAATGGTATTCAAAGATTTGCCAGAAAATGAAAGCCCTGTTGAAATTTTTTTAATGCAATACTATGCAAGAAATATTGATGTCCCGCTGGAGATTTTATTACCTGATAAGTCCGCCTCACCTTTTATTGCAAAATTTTTTAGAAAAGAAAATATAAAAGTAGTATATAAAAAAAGAGATGCTCTTTTAGATATAGCAATGCAAAATATACTTGATAGAGAAAAACAGGAGAAGGAAATAGAAAATAAAGAACTAAAATTTACAAATCAGGTTGTAGAATTGCAAAAATCACTGAATTTAACTAAAATTCCTGAAATAATTGATGGTATAGACATTTCTCATTTTAGTGGTTTAAATACAGTTGGTTCATGTGTTGTTTTAAAAAACGGTATACCGGATAAAAGTTTATACAGGAGATATAAAATAAAAGAAGTAAGGTTATCGGATGACTATTCAGCAATTAAAGAAGTTATTCAAAGAAGGTATTCAAAGATAAAAAATGAGAATTCTAAATTACCTGATTTAATTTTAATTGATGGTGGTTTAGGACAGGTAAATATTGCAAAAGAAGAGTTAAGGAAACTTAATTTAGATATACCGGTCGTTGGGCTTGCCAAAAAAGAAGAATCAGTTTATATACCTTATAACAATAAACCAGTTTTTATAACTGATGACGCATTACTTTTATTAAAAAGAATCAGGGATGAAGCGCATAGATTTGCACTTTCTTATCAGACAAAAATTACTATGAAAAAATTTAAAAAATCAATTCTTGATGATTTGTCTTTTATCGGCGAAAAGACAAAATATAGAATTTATAATGAATTTAAAAATTTAGATGAATTATTAGATGCAATAAAAGATAACAAAAAAGAAATATCATTTCTTACAAAAAAACAAAAAGATATATTGCTTGAAATACTTAAAAAAAGGGAAAGTAATGAAGATAAGCATAAAAAATAAAATCCTTTTTTATGTTTTTATTTCAATATTTTTTATTATAATAATTTATGGGTTAATAATTTATATTGGTGTTAAAAAAAATATAGAGGTTGATATTGAAAATAGACTGACAATGTCAGGTAAACTAATAAAAGAGCAAATAAATCCCGAGGAAATTTTAATTTTAAAGTTACAGGGCAAAATTCATGAAAGATATTTAAAAAAACTGGGACAATTAAAAGAGATATTAGACGTAAATGATATATTTATCATAGATGCCAATAAAAAGGTAATTTTTTCTCTCTTTGCAAAAAAAGAAAAATTTTTTTTAGATATTGATAAATTTGAAATAAACAACGCATTTAAAGGTAAACAGACATCTTCACCATTTTATATTGGAACGGGTGGCAAATATTTTAAAACTGGATATATTCCAATAAATGAAAATTGGGTTGCTGGTATTGAGATAAATGTTTTATATGAAAAATATTTAAAACAATATGCCAGATTATTTTTTATTGTAAGCGTAATTGCCCTGTTGTTTGGTTTTTTAATTTCATTTTTAATATCATCAGGAATTTCAAAGTCTATAATAAAATTAAAAGAAAAAGCAGAAAAAATATCTAAAAGAGAATTTGATGAAAATATTAAAATAAACGCAGTGGAAGAAGAAATTGTTATTCTGTCAGAAACAATTGATAAGATGAAAAGAGAAATAAAAGAATATATAGAAAATAAAGAAAAAATGGCAACCATAGGTGAATTTTCTGCGGGAATAGCCCATGAGATGAGAAATTCATTAAATATTTTAAGCGGATATGCTGAATTGATAATTGAAAAAACACAGGATGAAAAAATAACAAATTATGCAGTTGAAATAAAAAAGAATGTCTGGAAATTCAATAACTTTTTAAATAATTTTTTAACATATACAAAAGATTTTACTCCGGAATTTATTAAGGCAGATATTAAAAATATTTTAATTAAAGTTATAAATGAATTTTTCAAAGGTGAGGAGAATATTATCAAAATAGAATATGATGATAATGAAAAATTTATTAAAGATGTTGATGAATATCTTTTGAAAAAAGCATTTTATAATATTATTTTAAATTCATATCATGCGGTATCCAGAAATAAAGATAAAAAAATTTTGATTAAACTTTTAAATGAAAAAGATGGCAGAATAAAAATTATAATAAGAGATAACGGAATTGGAATTGATGAAAAAATAAAAGATAAAATATTTCAACCATTTGTTACTGCAAAAAAAGAAGGCGTGGGTTTAGGCCTTGCGATAACTTACAGGATAATAAAAGAAATTCATAAAGGCGAAATTTTTGTTGACTCACAAAAAAATATTGGAACAGAATTTACAATAGTATTATAATTTTTTAGGAGAAAAAATGACTGAAATACTTATAGTGGAAGATAATAAGGCATTACGGGATATATTAAAAGACGCATTCGAAATTGAAAATTATTCAGTTACATTATCAGAATCAGCAGAAGAAGCAGAAGAAAAAATAAAAGAGAAAAATTTTGATGTTGTTATTACAGATTTAAAATTACCTGAAAAAGACGGTATATATATTTTAGAAAAGATAAAACAAAAAAATCCTGAAACAGAAGTTGTGGTAATTACTGCTTATGGAACAATTGATAAAGCGGTTGATGCAATTAAAAAAGGTGCGCAGGATTTTATAACCAAACCATTTTCAATTGACCATATTCGTTTGCTGATTGCAAAAATTTTAGCAAATAAAAAAATAAAACAGGAAAACATTTATCTGAAAAATTTGATTAAAAAACAAATCATTGGGGAAAATGAAAATATAAAAGAGATAGTAAAAATGATAGATAAAATAGCAGATACAGATGCAAATATTTTAATACTCGGAGAAACAGGAGTTGGAAAAGAAGTCATAGCAGAAGAAATACATTATAAAAGTTTAAGGAAAAACAATCCTTTTATAAAAGTAAACTGTGCAGCACTTGCGCCAGGGGTTTTAGAGTCAGAACTTTTTGGGCATGAAAAGGGTGCTTTTACTGATGCATATTATTTAAAAAAAGGCAGGTTTGAACTTGCAGATAAGGGAAGTATTTTCCTGGATGAGATTGGCGATATGCCGCTTGATTTACAGGTTAAATTATTAAGAGTTATACAGGATAAAACCTTTGAAAGGGTTGGAGGAGAAAAAACTTTCAAAGTTGATGTTCGCATAATAGCATCCACCAATCAGGATTTAAAAGAAAAGATAAAACTTGGAAAATTCAGGGAAGACCTTTATTATCGTTTAAATGTAGTTGAAATAAAAGTCCCCCCTTTACGCGAAAGAAAAGAAGATATTCCTGTTCTTATAGATTATTTCATAAAAAAATATGCGGATTTTTCACAGTTCAAAGTAAAAGAAATAGATAAAAAAGCACTTGATATTTTAATTGATTATGATTATCCGGGCAATATAAGAGAACTTGAAAATTTAATTCAACGCTTGCTTGTTTTATGCAGAAAGGAAATCATAGAATTAGAAGATATTCCTTTTGAAATAAAAAATAAAGTCAAAGAAGATGAAAAATATTCCGAAAAGTTTGATGATAAAATAAAAAGATACGAAAGACAGTTAATTTTAGATGCTTTAGAAAAAGCACAGGGAAATAAAGTAAAAGCAGCACAAATTTTAAAAATTAATCGTGCCACACTTATCAGTAAAATGAAAAAATTAAAGATAAAATAAAAATTTTGGGGTTATTTAAAAGTGATGTGATATAGAGAAAAAGGGTCTCCTTAATGAAATTTGAGACCTAAGTTATAGTCATAATTTAGTCACTAAGAGTAACATGTAAAGTTTAGTTATTGGTAGAAAACTCATGAAGTTGAAAGAAAAGCATAGAGAGAAAAATAAAGGGTGGACTAGATTTAAGGAACAATCTCGCAGTTAAAAAACGGAAGAAAACAAGGAGAGAAGATATCAGGTAATAAAAGAAAGATTGGTTGTCCTCACGTTTGTTTCTTAAAAAGACGCTTAGGGATGGGCGTCTTTACCTTAATTTTTTTAGTGTGTTTAGCCTTTTCAACTATCTACAATGTCTCTATCCTTATTCCC
>DYJU01000080.1 GCA_020722985.1 Candidatus Methylomirabilis sp. | reverse complement strand
ATTCATTATTTTTAACTTCTTTATGTGTATACCATGTCTATCCTTATTCCCAAAAATATGTAGATGATGTGCTTTATATACCAGATGTTTATGAGGATCTTTATCCGCTTTTAGCTGTTATCCCCATGCAACTTTTAGCGTATTATATTGGGGTAAAAAGGGGTATTAATGTTGATAAACCAAGAAATTTAGCAAAGAGTGTTACAGTGGAGTAAATAAAGTTTTATTTAATTTTTTGTAATTTAAAATATATACTTTTAATAAAATATTAAATAAAGGGTAAAGTGAAACAAAAGTTAATTTGTAATAGTTCTGCCACCAGAAGTGAACCTGGAAAAGAGTGGCTACCGGTAAGTAAATGCATGGCGCTATCATTTTTAGGAAACCGAAAGAAAAGTTAAGAAGGGAAATAAGGGCGTATGAGGCTGACGAAGCAATCTTGCAGTTAAAAACGGGAGAAGTCAAGACTAAAAGGCGATCTGTGGTAAAAGCAAGATTGCTTTGTCAGGCTCATTGAACGTAGGAATAGAAGACAGAGGGAATCATTCGCCTGACTTCGCAATGACCGAGTAAAAAATTTATAGATGGATGAATTTTGTTCTACTAGTGACTAAACTGTTACGAAAAACAATGGAATTAATGGAGAAATAAATTAAATTTGAAATAGTGGTTTTTGTATTATGCCGTAAAAAAACGCAACATTTCAGGGGCAAATTTAGAATAAATGTATT
The DNA here is from genome assembly GCA_020722985.1 of Candidatus Methylomirabilis sp. Taxonomy (GTDB): domain Bacteria; phylum Oederibacteriota; class PGYV01; order PGYV01; family DYJU01; genus DYJU01. Next base: position 7,943 of record DYJU01000080.1, on the reverse strand, counting down.
ATAAATTCTATCTTTGACATTTAATTTTTTTTATAATACAATAAAAAAAATTAAAAATCAAAAGGAGATTATTATATGAAAAGTATTTTAGTTACAGGTGGAGCTGGATTTATAGGTTCGCATCTGTGTAAAGCATTGGTTAAAAAAGGATATAAAGTTATTTGTGTTGACAACCTTAAAACAGGTAAAATAGAAAATTTAAAAGAAATAATAAATAATAGAAACTTTAAATTTATAAAATATAATATAATAAAACCTTTAAAATTAAATAAAAAAATAAATTATATTTTTCACCTTGCTTCATATGCTTCGCCACCATATTATCAAAAATATTCCATAGAAACCTTAATGACAAATTCAGCAGGAACATATAATATTTTAGAAGTTGCCAGAAAAAATAAAGCAACGTTTTTAATTACATCAACCTCAGAAGTTTATGGAGACCCAAAAGAACATCCCCAGAAAGAATCCTATTGGGGCAATGTAAATCCAGTTGGTGTCCGCAGTTGCTATGATGAAGCAAAAAGATTTGCTGAAAGTTTAACTATGGAGTATATGAGAAAATACAATTTAGATGTTCGTATTGTCAGAATTTTTAATACTTATGGTCCTAGATTACAAAAAGATGACGGTAGAGTGATTTCAAATTTTATTTATCAGGCAATTAATAATTTACCAATAACAATTTATGGCAAAGGTATGCAGACGAGGAGTTTTTGTTACGTTTCTGATATGGTAGGAGGACTTTTAAAAATGATGTTTAATAAAAATGCAAGGGGACAAATTATAAATTTAGGAAATCCTGACGAATTTACAATAAAAGAAGCGGCATATATTATACTTAAACTAACTGGCTCTAAGTCAAAGATTGTTTATAAAAAATTACCAGAAGATGACCCTACAAGGAGAAGACCAGATATTACGAAAGCAAAAAAAATATTAAATTGGAAACCAGAAATTAAATTAGAAGAAGGTTTGAAAGCAACGATAAAATGGTTTAAAGATGAAAAATAAAAATTTTGTTTTGTTTTTTATAATTATTATTTTCTTTTTTTTGTTTTTCTTTAACCAGGCTTTTGAAAAAGATAATATATTATTTGGTTCTGATACCATTTCTATAAGTTATCCATTTAAAATATTTGCAAAAGAGGTGTTTTTAAAATATCATACATTGCCGGTGTGGATGTCTCATATATTCTTTGGAATTCCTCTTATAGATTCAACGAACTTAATATTTTTTTATCCTACGGATTTTATTTTTTATTTTTTGCCTGTGCCTGTTGAAAAAACATATTTTGTTGACTTTTTAATTCATCTTTTACTCGCGTTTTTGGGGATGTATTTATTTTTGAAAATATTAGAACTAAAAGAAGAATCTGCAATTTTGGGTGGCTTATTTTATCTATTCTCCGGTATTATGGTTTCTTTTGCCTATGTGGGGCATTTTGGCAATATTAAGGCAGCTGCTTTAATTCCATTTATTTTTTATTTTATTAAAAAAGGTTTAAAAGAAGAAAAACTATTTTATTTTTTAACCGCGGGTTTATTTTTTGGGCTTCAGATTCTGGCAATAGGTATGCAGATAATGGCTTATACATATCTTATAGTTTTTTTCTATTTAATTTATGAAGTTTTTTTCAATATAAAGGATAAACAAAAAATAGTTAAATTCTTTTCTTTTTTTCTAATTACTACAATTGTGGCAATATGTTTAAGCGCACTTCAATTTTTTCAGTCATCAGGATATACGGGATATTCATGGCGTGCAAATTTTAAATACGAAAATTTTATCTCATGGTCATTTCATCCAATAGAAATTATAACTTTTTTTCTACCACAATTTTTTGGATTAAAAGACGCAACTTACTGGGGAGATTATGGCTTTAATCAAACAACATACTATATAGGTGTTTTGCCTTTTTTATTTATATTATTTAGTTTTAAAATAAAAAAATATAAAAATTATTCAATTTTTTTATCTTTTATGAGTTTATTATTTTTATTTTTATCTTATGGTGGATATTGCTTTTTATATAAAATTTTTTATTACATTCCTGTTTTTAATAATTTTAGAAATCCGTCAAGATTTCTCTATATATTTACTTTTACTTTAATAACTTTATCTGCAATAGGATTTAATAATCTTCTTTTAAATTATGAAAATAAAATAAGCGAAGATATTAATAAAAAAAATAAATTTTTTTATTTTATAGTGGCTTCGGGAATAATAATATTTTTTTTAATTTTAATCGGCACTAATGAAAGAATATTACAAAATTTATTAATAGCAATAAATAATTTATTAAAAAGGCATAGCGTAGAAGATAAATTTGTTTCTTTGCTACCGATGATAAAAAATGATATTTTTGTTTTTATTTTTGTTATATCTATTTTTATTTTAATAACATATTTAATATTACAAAAAAAAATAAAAAATATTTTTATTGTTTTTTCAATATTTATTTTATTGCATTGTTTTGATGTTTTAAGAATAGAAAAAAATTTTATTCTTTTTACGGATTTAAAACAATTTACATTTTCTTGCCAATTCTTTGAAAAATTTTTCAAAGAAGAAAAGCCTTTTTTTAGAATAGCCAATTTTTCAAATATCTGGTATCCGCCCAATATGAATATTTTATCTAAAATAGATTCGATATCCGGCTATCATGGGCTGGTTCCGGATAAATATTATAAATTACTTGAAAATCAAATTTTTAATAATGTTTTTGTAAATAATATTTTTAATGTAAAATATTATATTATAAATAATGAGATTAATAGTCCTGATTTTATAAAATTATATGATGGAAATGGAATAAAAATATATAAGAACAAAAATGCAAAAGAAAGATTTATCTTTTATGATAAAATAAGAAAATTTGATGATGAAAAAACAATGCTTGGTTATTTGAAACAATTGAAAAAAGAACCAGATGAAGCACTCGTTTTTGATGATATCAATCTTAAACAGGAGGAGGGACTTAATAAATATAGTATAGAAATTGTAAAATACATGCCGCATCAAATAGATTTAAAAGTTAATACTGAAAAAAAAGGAATACTTTTTATATCAAATATGTATTATCCACAATGGCTGGCTAAAATAAATAACAAACCAACAAAAATTTATGAAGTTAATTTTGCAGGGATGGGAGTATTGCTTGAAAAAGGAGAAAATAATGTGAAATTCATTTACGATATAAAGAAAATAATCATTTCTTTATTTATAACAATTTTTACTTTATTGATTTATATTTTTGTTTTAATTAAAAATATATAGTTGGAAAATTTTTAAATTTTTTTGATCTTGAATAAAAATATAAAACTTAATAAAATAGTGATTTAATAAATTTTAAGGAAGGTTTGAAATTGAAAACATTAATAATAATCCCGACATATAATGAAAGAGAAAATATAAAGAAAATAATCCCGGAGATAAAAAGGATTAATAGAAATTTTCATATACTTGTTGTTGATGATGCATCAAAAGATGGAACTGCCGAAGTTGTAAAAAAATTATCAATAAAAGATAAATCAATAAAACTTATTGAAAGAGATGCTAAATATGGACTTGGCACTGCATATGTTGAAGGTTTTAAATATGCTTTAAAACATAAATATGATTATATTTTTGAAATGGATGCTGATTTTTCTCATGATCCTAAATATTTAAAAGATTTTATTTATCATATTAAAAAGAATGACCTTGTTATTGGTTCCAGATATTTGAATGGAATAAGCGTTGTGAACTGGCCTTTAAGACGTCTTATGCTTTCAAAATTTGCAACATTTTATGTTCGCACAATTACGGGATTGCCTTTAACTGATGCTACCAGTGGTTTTAAATGTTATAAAAGAAAAGTTTTGCAATCTATAGATTTAGATAAAATCCATTCTGATGGTTATGCTTTTCAAATAGAGATGCATTATAAAGTCTGGGTAAAAGGATTTAAAATAAAAGAAATACCAATAATTTTTGTTGATAGAAATACAGGTTCATCTAAAATGTCAAAAGACATAGTATGGGAAGCAATATGGGTTGTATGGAAATTGAAATTTGGAATAATTAAATAAAAAGGAGATAAAATGGAAAAACATGTTTTAGTAACAGGTGGAGCAGGTTTTATAGGTTCAAATATGACAGATGAATTAATACAAAAAGGGTATAAAGTTACAGTTATTGATAATGAATCAACAGGATTAAGAGAAAATGTAAATAAAGATGCGCGTTATATAAAAGGAGATATTAGAGATAAAAAGGCAATGGATAAAGTTTTTAAAGAAAAAATAGATGTTATTTTTCATATTGCTGGATGCGCATCTACAATTAAATCTTTTCATGATCCTGCAGCTGACTTAAATACAAATGTTTCAGGAACAATAAACATAATAAATTATGCAATTAAATATAAAGTACCACGGATATTATATGCATCATCTATGACTTCTTATGGTATACCTGAAAGACTCCCTATAAAAGAAACTCAGTCAACAAAACCAATTTCCTATTATGGAATAACAAAATATTCGGCAGAAAGATATATGCTGGCAACAGGATTAAGAAATGATTTGCCTTTTAAAATGAATGTAACTGCATTCAGGATGTTTAATGTATATGGTAGACGCCAATCACTTGAAAATCCATATCAGGGGGTAGTTTCAATATTTATAGGAAATGTTCTTCGCAATGAACCAATTACGATTTTTGGCGATGGAAAGCAATCAAGAGATTTTGTCCATATAAAAGATGTTGCTAATGCCTGGATATCTGCCATTGATAATGAAAAATCATATGGAAAAGTTTTTAATATTGGTTCGGGAATTAGAGTTTCTATAAATGAATTAGTTGATGTTATTTTACGGAGTTTTGGTAAAGGCAGAAAAAATTATAAAGTTATTTATAAAAAAGAAAGACCGGGCGATCAGAAATATATGCAGGCGGATATCAGTAAAGCAAAAAAGATACTTAACTGGAAAATACAGATTCCTTTTGAAAAAGGAATGAAAGATACGATTGAATGGGCAATGCAGGTTTATAAGTAAGAATGCGCTTATTTATAGGAATACCATTAGAAGAAAAATTATTAAATGAAATAAATAATTTATGTATTAAATTTAAAAATCTAAGGAAAACGAAATTTGTAAAAAAAGAAAATTTTCATATCACTTTGAAATTCATAGGTGAAACTGATGAAGAAAATATTAAATCAATAATAAATACTATGAAAAATGCTTTTGCAAATGAAGAAAGTTTTTTTATTACAACAAACAGGGTATCAGCTTTCCCTTCTGAAAAGAAGGCAAAAGTAATATGGTTTAATATAGACAAAAATTATGAAAGGATTAAAGAATTATATAGAAAGTTAGAAGAAGATTTTAAGAAAATAAATTTTTTTTCAGATGAAAAAGAGTATATTCCACATATAACCGTCGCGAGAACTAAAGAAAGTAGAGATATAAGTGAAGAAATAAAAAATTTGAATTTTGAATTTAAATCAAAAGTTACTGAGATAGTTTTATATCAAAGTATTTTAAGAACAGAAGGACCTGTTTATAATAGAATTTTTGAAAAAAAATTAATTTGAGAATAAAATGGCATTTGATAAAGAACCTGTAAAAAAGTATGAGAGTTGGTTTTTCACACAACATGGCGTTTATGTGGACGAAAGAGAAAAAGAATTACTTTTGCATACAATAAGATTTAAACAGGGGGAAAGTGTTCTGGAAGTAGGATGTGGAACAGGCAGATATATTGAATATTTAAATGATCTGGGATTGCGTGTTACAGGAATTGAAACAATGGAAGAACTCGTTAAAATAGCAAAGCAAAAAACAAAAATATTACCTGAGCAGGTTATATCAGGTTCATTTGAAAATTTACCTTTTGGAAATGATAGTTTTGATAATGTAATATCTTTAATTGCTCTACAGTTTTCAATTGATATAAAAAAAACCTTATCTGAAATGTTGAGGGTTGCTAAAAATAAAGTGGGAATAGGTTTTTTAAATAAATATTCATTTGCAAATTATTTTACTACAAAAGAAAGAAGAAGATTATATAAAGAAGCAGTTCCTTTAACGGCTAAGCAGATAAAAAATTTTTTAAAAGAAATATTGGGAGAAAAAATAAATAAAACAATCATTAATACCAGATATACTTTGTATTTACCAGGAAAATTAGGATATTTTTTTTCAGTGATTGATGATATATTTGAAAAATTAAATTTGCCTTTTGGCGACTATGCTGTTATGATAATAAAAAAGAATAGATAAATTTCAGGAGAAAAATAATGTCGGTTATAGGGTATATTTATACTGCAACAGGCTATCAGTATATTGGTATTGGTAAAAAAATATATGATTCGACATGGGCTATGCGACAGTATTTTGATAGAATTGAAAAAAAATATCCGGATTTTAAAATAAATAAACTTGCTTTTTTAGGACCTAAAGAAGATTTAATGAAAGAAGAAAATGGAATCATAATAAATGCGGTTTATCAAACAGGACTTTTTGAAGTTTTAAAACAACAGAAAATTAATCCCGAACAAATTTCTGGTATTAAATCAGGTGAACTCGTTGCATTTTCAAATGCTGGCGGGATTTCTTATGAGGATTTGATAATGTTGCTTTTTAAAAAAAGAGAATTGATAAATGCAGAAATTAATAAAGAAAAGTTTATTCATATTTTAATAAATTCAATAGATGTTTCAAAAATAGAACAAATAATTAATGAAATCAAAAAAAAGGTAATTGTAGAAATTGTATCATATAATGCTAAAGATAGCTTTATTATTATATGCGAAAAAAATACAAAGGAGAAATTGATAGATATTTTTAAAAAATTGCATGGAAATATTATAGAGTTGCCTTTTGAAGAATTTTCCAATTTCTCTATTTTAAAACCGGTTGCAGAAAAATTAAAGAAAGAATTTTTAAATCTAAAGATTGATAAACCAATTTTTAGATTAATTTCCCAGACAGAAGGGATTTATTATGATAATGTAGCAGATATAAAAGAGAAAATATTTGATTATATCTATAAACCTGTCCGATTAAATTTCATAATTGAAACTATGTTAAAAAATGCAGTAAATACTTTTATAGAAATAGGATGTGGAACATTTATTGGAAGATTTGTAAGGAAAGCAGATTCGGGAAAAAGAGTTTTAAGCACACATGATTTTTCGTCTTTAAGCACAGCAGTAAAACTTGCCAATTAAGGAGAAAAATATGAAAAGGATGATTTGTTTAATTTTAATAATATCATTTACAATGTCGTGTTATCCTACAACTTATGAGTATATAAAAAAAATAAACAATAAAGTATCCCGAAATGTTTGGGAAGTTACAGAAAAAAAAGATTTACAATTACTTTATTTTAAAACAACAAATATAAAAGAAACAATAAGAAGTGATAAAAAATCAGGAACAATATCATGGCTTTTTGAAGATAAATTAAAACAGACATTTTTAAAAGCAGAAAAATATAAAAATTATAATAAAAATTTTATAAAAATAACTGGTATATTAAATGGAAATAAAATTGAAAAAGAATATGAGATTGAAGATAAATTGTGGTTTCAAAATATTATGTTAGAAGCAAAAGAATATATTTTATCCGATAAAAACGAATTAGAATTCTACATGATAAGTAAATCTAATGGCGAACTTGTTTCTATGAAACTTGAAAAAAAAGAAGTTCAGGAAAAAACATTTTTTAATAAAAAGATTCAAGTTATCAGAGCAGAAATTAAAGAAAATAATATATTTTTAGATTTAAAAGCAGATTACTGGTTCAGAAAAGAAGATGGTTTATGTATAGCATATTCAGGTTATGATGATAATGAGCAAAAAAATAAGGTTATAGTAAAATTAGTAAAAGAAATTAAATAGTTTAGTATTATAAAATTTTTAATATAAATTAATACCTGCTTGATATC
>DYJU01000079.1 GCA_020722985.1 Candidatus Methylomirabilis sp. | reverse complement strand
TTTTATAATTGTTACTATTTTATAAGGAGTTACAGCCTTTTTCAATTATTTTTTTATTTCTATTACCGTATATTTCTGATAAGGCTGGGAAAGACGCCCATGGATGGGCGTCTATACCTTAATTAGCATTTTTAAGTGTCCCAAATGTTTTTCCTTATTCTTATTTCAGGGTGTAAAACTACGTTGACAATTAAAAAAATATAATATAAAATAATAAAACTATATTATTATGGAGATATAAATTATGGTTAAAAATAAGTATTTTTATTTATTGCTCAGCGTTGTTTTGATTTTTTTATTATTAACACCTTTTTTTAATAAAAAGAAAGTAAAAATACCTACCACTTTTTCAAATAAAATAGCGCTTATTAATATTCAGGGTGAAATCATTGATTCAACAGAAACATTGAGATTATTAAATATATATAATGATATGAATATTGTAAAAGCAATTATAATTAGAATAAATAGTCCGGGGGGTGGAGTAAGTTCTTCGCAAGAAATTTACAGGCAGATAAAAAAAATAAGGGAGCAGGGAAAAAAGGTTGTTGTTTCCATGGGAGATGTTGGTGCTTCCGGTGCCTACTATATTGCGTCTGCTGCTGATAAAATATATGCAAATTCAGGAACATTAACAGGCAGTATAGGGGTTTTAATAAATTATTTAAATGCTAAAAAATTGCTTGATAAAATTGGTGTTGAATTTGTAACTATAAAAAGTGGACAGTATAAAGATACAGGGGCATTTTCAAGAGCATCAACAGAAAAAGAAAAAGAACTTTTAAATAAATTAATCACAGATGTTTTAAATCAGTTTGTAGATGATATAATAGAAGTGCGGGGCGATAGATTGGCAGATGCAACAGGAATTAAAATAAAAGATGTAAATAAGAAAAAAAAATTTGTAAAAGAATATATGCTGACAAAAATTGCTGATGGTAGAATTTTTACAGGAAAGGAAGCAAAATCGTTAGGACTTGTTGATGAGATAGGAAATATAGATGATGCCATAGAAGGGACGGCAAGGATGATAGGCTTAAAAGGCAGACCATTGGTAATAACTGAAAGGAAAAAGGTTAGTTTTTTTACATGGCTTAATTCTAAAATGGATAATTTAAAAATTACTGAAAAAGAAAATTTTACAATAAAATTTTTATTAAAATAATAGTTAAAATCTGGAGGTCTTTTAATGGCTGATGAAAAAAACGATATACAGGGAACAGGTCCAAAAGATATTACACCAAATCCATTAGAAGAAGTAGAAAAAAAAGCAAGTTCACAAGAAGGTGAACAACCTGCTCAAACTTCAGAAGAGCAAAAACAGGAAAACGCTATTGCAGAACAAATATCCGATGAAAAAATATCTTTATTGGATTCTCTAACCGCCAATAGAATTTTTCAATCAATTCTTATTGTTGCGGGTTTATATGGTTTATTCCTTGGGCTCTCGCCTGATAAATTTTTTGCAATACCTGCAATTACCGGTGGGGTATTACTTACGTTAGCATCTCTCTATGAGATTTTTATTATCAATAAATTTAAAAAACAAATTTTACAATTAGAAATTACATTAAGATATATTCTTTCAGGCGTTCTTGCTTTAATGACAATTCTTTTTATAGTTGAAATATTTAAACCATTTGATCAAACAGTAAATAAAAATATGGCAGCGATTATTTTGCTTTTAGTGGCTATTATTTTTTGTATAAATTTTTTACTTTATTTAAAAAGAAATAAGGATGCAGCTTTATCTGATATATATATGTTTATTTCACTTATTCTGGGAATAGTGGCGCTTTATTCATTTATTTATTTTTATGTTATTCCGAGCATTTTCCTTGCCTTTATTTCTATGGTTCTTTATCTGGTTGCAATAAATCGCGAACCACTTAAAAAAGATGAACGATTTACAATAAGAATGTGGGCATCAATTTTAATTTTCCTTTTGTTTTTGCCGCCTCTTTTATTTTCTTTAACCGTGTTTATTGTCCCACAACTGAAAGTTTTAAATTATGGGCATGTCACACCCTCATATCACCAGAAATTAAATAATTTATCATGGGCGGGAAATAACTGGGCATTTGCTTTTTCTTTTTTTGATAAAAAAGGCAAAGCAAGTAAAGTTGGTGTTGTAAATGCATTAACATTAGGAATTACAGAACTTGTCCCTGAAAGCGAGAAGCAACCATTACCGGAATTTATTGATAAACCATTATGGAATAAAAAAGGTGATTTTTTAATTTTGTCTGGTTCTGATAAAAAAGATGGTGTAAGGCATATCTGGGGTCTTTCTTTACAACCTTCAATTTTAGATGAAAAAGATTTAAGTAAATTTAAAAAATTATTGAAAGATAAAACTCAACCAGTTGGCAAACCAAAAGTTTTGCTTGCCAACATAGACACAATTATAGAAAAAAACGCTATGCCGCTTATTCATAAAACAGCATGGGATCCTGCTGGTAGAAAATTCTGTTTTGCAGCAAAAAATAACGAGAAAGATAAGCATAATAATATATATATTGCTGATGTAGAAAAACAGGAATATAAACTTATTACAAAGGGGTTAAATAAAATTATGCCTTTATGGGCGCCTGATAGTAGCAAAATTTTATATGTGAGTAAAACAGATAGTTACACCTATTTTAAAGTGTCAAATTATGATGGTTCGGGAGCCCATGAATTAAACATTAATAACAAAAAAGATAAAGACCTTTTCCCATTATGGAATGCAAAGGAAGATAAAGTTATTTATATAAAAAATAAAAAATTTATAATTATGAATGCAAATGCAACCAATCAGCAGGTTTTAAGTAAAAAGACATTTAAACCATCTCCTTACTGGTTAACCGCTGATAAGAAAAAAGTTCTTTTAGAATATACTGACTCAGGGAATATATGGCGAATATGGACTATAAATCCGAATGGTAAAAAGAATAAAGAAATTTTTAAAGAAGTTTGTGAAGGATTTACGCAGCCAAAATGGTCTTATGATAGTCAGGCAATAGCAGTTGGTGTTAATTATGGAAAAGAAGGTTGCATATATAGATTGGACAGGGATGGGAAGTTCCCGACAAAAATTTATACAACGCGACATGAAATTAAGGAATTAGAGTGGTCGCCATCTTCTCATCAGATCGCATTTCTTGTAAAAAAGCCAGATGTTATGGAATTATGGGTTGTAAATAAAGATTCTACAGATCCGGTTTTGTTATATACATCAAAAGGCAAAATAGAAAATTTTTCCTGGGATAACGAGGGCAAGAGAATAGCGTTTGATGAGACATACAGAGAATGGTATTTTATTCCCAAACTTACTAATATTATTGTTGTTCATACAATAGGCGGGGAAGAATGGCAGATACTACCATATAAATTTTATGCCAAAAATCCCGCATGGTCAGAAAATGGAGAAATGATAGCGTATATTGGGTGGGATAAATTTTATCTACCATCTTCTGGTAATAGAATCTGGATTGCAAGAATAAAATAAAATATCCTAAACTAATATTATAATGATAACTCATTTTTCTTGACAAATAAAAAAGTTTATGCAAAAATTTTCAATCTTGAAATTAAATTTTAAATAAAAATTTAAAGGAGGTAATTTATTATGGCTGTAAAAGTTGGTATTAATGGTTTTGGAAGGATTGGAAGGAATGTTTTAAGAGCGTTAATTGCAAAGAAAAATGCAAAATTTGAGGTAGTGGCAGTAAATGATATTACTGATGCAAAAACGCTTGCTCATCTTTTTAAATACGATTCAGTTCAGGGTATTTTTGACGGTGATGTTAGAGTTGATGGAAATGATATAGTGGTTAATGGGAAAAAAATAAAAATTTTTGCAGAAAGAGAACCTGCAAAATTACCATGGAAGGATATCGGAGTTGAACTTGTTATAGAATCAACAGGACTTTTTACTTCTAAAGAAAAAGCAATAGTTCATATGACTTCCGGTGGCGCCAAGAAAGTTGTAATTTCAGCCCCTGCCAAAGAAGAAGACATAACAATAGTTTTAGGCGTTAACGAAGATAAATATGATCCGGCAAAACATAATATTATTTCAAATGCTTCATGCACAACTAACTGCCTAGCACCGCTTACAAAAGTTTTAAATGACAAAATTGGAATTGTTAAGGGTATAATGACAACCATCCATTCATATACAAATGACCAGAGAATTCTTGATCTACCACATAAAGACTTAAGAAGGGCAAGAGCAGCAGCATTATCAATGATACCAACAACTACAGGTGCTGCAAAGGCAATAGGACTTGTAATTCCTGAACTTAAAGGGAAATTAACTGGTTATTCTATGAGAGTTCCAACTCCTAACGTTTCTGTTGTTGATGTTACTTTTGAGATGAAAAAGGAAACATCAAAAGAAGAAGTAAATGGTTACTTAAAAGCAGCAGCAGAAGGTGAATTAAAAGGCATACTCGGTTATACGGATTTGCCACTTGTTTCAAAGGATTTTTTAAATGATTCAAGGTCATCAATTGTTGATGGCGAATCAACCTATGTTATTGATAATATGGTAAAAGTAGTTTCATGGTATGATAATGAATGGGGTTATTCTTGCAGGATTGTTGACCTTGTTGATTATATTATAAATAAAGGACTGTAAAGAATTTGAGGTGAAAATATGGCTAAATTAACTATAGAAGATATAAGTGATGAATTAAAAGGTAAAAAGGTTTTTATGCGGGTTGATTTTAATGTGCCGCTTGATGAAAAACGCAATATAACTTCAGATTCAAGGATAAAGGCAGCATTGCCATCAATAAAATATGTTATTAAAAAAGGCGGTAGACTTATTTTAACTTCTCATTTAGGTAGACCCAAGGGAGGTCCTTCACCTGAATTTTCTTTAGATGTTGTATCTAAAAGATTGTCAGAACTTTTAGGAAAAGATGTAAAATTCGCAAAAGATTGCATAGGTGAGGAAGTTAAAAAAATGGCAGATTCCTTAAAGGATGGAGAAGTTTTGTTACTTGAAAATGTTCGTTTCCATAAAGAAGAAGAAAAAAACGATCCTGAATTCGCAAAAAAGTTATCTGAACTTGCAGAGATTTATATTAACGATGCATTTGGAACAGCACATAGAGCTCATGCATCAACAGAAGGGATTTGTAAATATATGAAAAAATGCGCCGCAGGATTTTTAATGCAGAAGGAATTAAAATATTTAGGTGAAATGTTAGAAAATCCGGGCAAACCTTTTCTTGCTATATTAGGTGGTGCTAAAGTAAGCGATAAAATTATGGTTATTGAAAATTTATTGAACAAAGTAAATTCATTGATAATTGGCGGAGCAATGGCTTATACTTTTTTAAAAGCCCAGGGAAAAGAAGTTGGAAGTTCTTTAGTTGAAAATGACAAAATAGAAGTTGCAAAAGATGTTCTTAAAAAAGCGCTTGATAAAGGCGTTGCGATTTATTTACCGATAGATCATGTAGTTGCAAAAAAACCAGATAATGTAAGTGATTTTATTGAAGGATTAAAGCAGGCAGAAACGAAGGAAGTTTTAAGAGATACAATTGACGAGGGATGGGAAGGCGTTGATATTGGTCCCATGACCATTGAGAAATTTAAAAATGTTATTAAAAAGTCAAAAACGATTTTCTGGAATGGACCAATGGGAGTATTTGAGATTGAAAAATTTTCAAAAGGAACTTTAGAAATAGGTAAAGCCCTGGCAGAATCAGGGGCAGTAACTGTTGTTGGTGGCGGAGATTCAGCATCTGCTTTAAAGAAATTAAAACTCACAGATAAAATGACGCATGTTTCTACCGGTGGTGGAGCTTCTATGGAATTTATAGAAGGTAAAGAATTGCCGGGAGTTGCAGCGCTTACGAATAAATAAAATGGAGGATAAAAAAAGAATGCGTGTTCCTTTAATTGCTGGTAACTGGAAAATGTATAAAGATGTAAATGAATCAGTTGAATTTGTAACAACCTTAAAAAATATTTTTAAGGATGTTCCTGAAGATAAAGTTGAAATTGCTGTGTGCCCGCCTTTTACAAATTTGAAAGTTGTAAATGATGTTATAAAGGGAACAAATATAAAACTCGGAGCACAAAATCTTTATCCAAAACAGGAAGGTGCTTTTACGGGTGAAATATCTCCTTTGATGTTAAGGGCTTTAGGTGTCCATTATGTAATAATTGGCCATTCAGAAAGGAGACAATATTTTAATGAGACAAATGAGTTTATAAATGAAAAGGTAAAAGTTGCCTTAAACTATGGGCTATTTCCGATTTTATGCGTTGGAGAAAAATTAAAGGAAAGAGAGGAAGGTAAAACATTTGATGTGGTAAAAGACCATATAACAGGCGGTTTAAAGGACATACCAAAAGATAAAATTATTTATATAACCATTGCTTATGAACCAGTATGGGCAATAGGAACAGGAAAAAATGCAACTCCTGAACAGGCAGAAGAAGTGCATAAATATATCAGAAGTTTAATTAAAGATATGTATGATGAAAATATAGCGCAAAAAGTTAGAATACAATACGGTGGAAGTGTAAAGCCCGAAAATGTAAAAAGTTTAATGTCAATGGAAAATATTGATGGTGCTTTGGTTGGCGGAGCTTCTTTAAAGGTTGATTCATTTGAAAAAATAGTTAAATTTTACGAATAGATTAAAAAGGAGGATTTTTCTTTTTATGATATTGATAAAAGTTTTGTGGATTTTGCATATTACAGTTGCGTTATTTTTAATAGTTATAGTTTTATTGCAGACAGGCAAAGGATCAGAGGCTGGTTTTGCTTTTGGTTCTGGTGCTGCTCAGACAATGTTTGGAGCAAGCGGAGGCAGAACAGCAATAAATAAGATTACAATTGTGCTTGCAGTTTCTTTTATGGTTATTTCATTTTCTCTGGCTTTTTTACAATCAAAAACAGTTTCTGGTTATAAGGGAGTTCTTGAAAAGGTAAAAAAAGTGGAACAGACCAAGCCGCCTGTGAAAACAGATAATAAACAATCAGAACCGATTTTACCTGCTGATAAATAAAAATTTTTTTATGAAAAAATTTTTATTTTATTTTTTGATTATATTATTTTTATTTTCATGTGGGAAAAAAGAAACCTATAAATTAAAAGAAAAATACATAGATAAACCTGCTTATGGAGATATTCTAATTGATTCTTCCATTGGTGAACCTGCCACTTTAAATCCTGTTTTAGCGTCTGATTCTGCATCACATGATATAATAGGGCTTATTTTTAACGGTCTGGTAAAATTTGACGAAAATTTAAAAATTATCGGGGATCTTGCTGAAAAGTGGGATATTTCAAAAGATGGAAAAATTATTACTTTTTATTTAAAAAAGGGAGTAAAATGGCAGGACGGAGTTGAATTTACAGTTAGGGATGTGAAGTTTACTTATGATTCATTTATGAATCCACAGGTAAAAACTGCTTACAGGAGTTTATTTGAACCAATTAAAAAAATTGAAATAATAGATGATTATACATTAAAAGTTTACTATAAATTTACCTTTGCACCTGCATTGCAATACTGGGGAACAGCAATTATTCCAGAACATCTTTTGAAAGATAAAGATATAAATACCGCTGAATTTAACAGGAATCCAGTTGGGACAGGACCATATAGATTTTATAAGTGGGAGACAACTCAGCAGATTGAATTAACGGCAAATAAAAATTATTTTGAAGGACAACCGTATATTTCTAAATATATTTATAGAATTATACCTGATCAGAGTGTCCAGTATATGGAACTTTTAGCAGGTAGCATTGATATGATGACATTAACTTCTGAGTTATATGCTAAAGAAGCAGCAAAAGAAGAATTTTTAAAAAATTTTAATAAATATGCAATAACTTCTTTTTCTTATGTTTATATTGGCTATAATTTATTAAATGATTTATTTAAAAGCAAAAATGTAAGAAAAGCATTATCTTATGCAATTAACAAAGATGAAATAATAACAGGAATAAAAAGAGGGCTTGCTAAAAAGATAACAGGTCCTTTTATTCCTGGATCATGGGCTTATGATGAAAATACCGAAAGTTATGATTATAATCCAGAAAAAGCAAAAGAATTTTTATATAAAGAAGGATGGAAATTAAAAGAAGATGGATATTTATATAAAGATGGAAAAAAATTTGAATTTATTTTGCTTACTAATCAGGGAAACAAAGAAAGGGAAGAAATTGCAACGATTGTCCAGCAGCAATTGAATAAAATAGGAATAAAAGTTAATATCAGGATACTCGCATGGAGCACACTTATAACTGAATTTATTGATAAAAAAAAGTTTGATGCAATAGTTCTTGGGTGGAATATTACTCAGGATCCTGATTGCTACGATATATGGCATTCATCAAAAACAAAAGAAGGAGAATTTAATTTTATTTCATATAAAAATAGCAGGGTTGATAAATTAACAGAACAGGGCAGAACAACATTTGATTTTGAAAAAAGAAAAAAGATTTATAGGGAAATTCACAGGATAATTGCTGATGATGCGCCATATACATTTTTATATTCTCCTCTGGCATTGCCTGCTGTTCATAAAAGATTCCATGGTATAAAACCAGCCCTTGCAGGAATATCATATAATTTTACAAAATGGTATGTTCCTGAAGAATTGCAAAAATATAAAGTGACAATAGAAAAGTAAAAAAGATTGTTTTTTTTATTTTTTAAACATTAAAATTTGTAATAGTTCAGCCACCAGAAGCGAACCTGGAAAAGTGTGGCTACCAGTAGTAAGGAAACACCTGACGATGTCATTCTTATGAAGCCGAAAGAGGAGGGCAGAAGGGAAAATAAGGGTATATTAGCATGACGAAGCAATCTGGCAGTTGAAAACGGAAGAAAACAAG
>DYJU01000078.1:4438-8924 GCA_020722985.1 Candidatus Methylomirabilis sp. | reverse complement strand
TCCTTAACTATTAGCCACACTTTTACAAGTTCACTTCTGGTGGCTGAACTATTACCTGAAGACTGGATTATTACTACTAAAAAAAACGGCACAGGGCTATAGAGGGGTTTTTACGAGCTATAAGGTAGGCTCAACCCTGTGCCGTTAATATATATAACATATTTCACAAAAAATTTCAAGTTTTTTTTACTAAATTATAAACATTTTTATTATAAAAAAATTACAAATCTACATTTTCAAATTCTTTTGTTAGTTTTCTTTTTAGATAAGCACGAGCTCTCTTTCTACCTTTCTTTTTAAAAAAACGCTTTGCTTTAGTATGGGCATCAGCAGGATGGGATGGCCTTTTTATAGAATAAATATTTTTACCTGCTTTGTTCATTTTATTTTATATTCATATCGTATATTTTTTTTATACCAATTAAACACAAATTTTTATTTAAAATAACTTTTTTTTCATTTAATTTTTTAACTAATGATAAATTAGAATCACCGCCAGTTAAAATTATTAACACATTATTACTTTTTATATATTTTTTTACACCTTTAATTAAATATTTTATCGCACCTGTTCTTATTGCATTTAAACCAGAAAGTATACAATTTTTTGTTGTTTTACCAATAAAATTAGAAGTAAATTCAGGACTCAAAAGTGGCAATTGTGCGGTATTTTGATTTAATGCTTTTAGAAATAATTTAAAACCTGGCATAATAACTCCACCTAAAAATTGACCTTTGTTATTTACAATGTCAAAAGTTATTGCCGTCCCATAGTCTATAATAATTTTATTTGTATCTTTATAAAGATATTCCGCAGCAACTATATTTGATATTCTATCCTCTCCTAATTTTCCTTTATATAAATTTATAAAATTTATGTTTGTTTTTGTATTAATTAAAATTGGATTCAATAAAAAAAATGTTTTAGATAGTTTAATGAGTTTTTTTTTAATCTCAGGAACCACGCTGCTTATTGCAATTCCTGAAATATCATCCTTTTTAATTTTTTTTTTATTTAATTCACTTATTATAAAATTGTAATAATGTTTAATTGTCTTATCATTTGCCATTCTGAAAATTAATAATAATTTATCCTCTTTAAAAACACCAGTTTTTATTTGTGAATTCCCAGAATCAAATACAAGAATCATAGTTTTTATCCAAATCTGAAAGTAACGCCAAAACCACCTGTTGGATATTGCCATTCAACTTCATCAGGTGCTGCCACTCTGCATGTTCCACACTCTAAACAATTTTCAAATGATACAATAACTTCCTTTTTATTTTCATCATAGGTATAAACTTTTGCAGGACAGACAAAAAGAACATTTTCTACAAGGTTTTTTTCATCTACTTTTTTGCCATTGACTTCTTTTCTTATTTTTAAATGAGTTTCATGGGATGGTTTGAATTTATTAAGACCTAATTTATCTTCCATACTTTTAAATTTATTCATAATATTACCCTCCTTAAATTTATAGCGGTTTTAATAAAACCAAAAATGGATTCTTTTTTCATCAATTCAAAAAATAATCTTTTTTCTTTTTGCCACTTGGGTTCACCATCAACTGTAAACAAACCACTTACAAATTCCTCTAAAATTATAGGATATTTATTAAAAATCTGTGGGTTTTTTTCAAGTGTCTTTCCTAATTTTCTAAATTGCTTTAAATCTTTCAAAACAAAAGAATTTTTTAATTTTTCTTCATATAATGAAAGTATTTTGGCTGAAAAATCACCTTTATTTTTTGCTTCTATAGCAGTTTCTCCAGCAAGTTTTCCAGACATTACCGCAAGGTTTGTCCCTTCATGGAATAAAGAAGCATTTACAAAACCTGCTGCATCACCGACAACCATAATATTATCTGTGTATAATTTTGAAATTTTATTGTATCCACCATCCGGTATTAAATGTGCAGAATATTCCTTCTGTTCTGTTCCACGTATCAAAGGCAAAATTACAGGATGATTTTTAAATGCTTCTAAGGCATCGTTAGGATTGATTTTATGTTCCAGAAGTGATTTTATAGTTACTCCCACTCCTACTGAAATAGTATCTTTATTTGTATAAATAAAACCAGATCCGATAGCGCCCTTTACCGCATACCCAAAATATTCAAACGCAACCCCTTCATTGCCATTTAATCCAAATCTTTCTTCAATTTTTTCTTTTGATAATGAAAGTATTTCTTTTACAGAAACAATAGTATCTTCCTTTTGTAATTCTTTATGAAGCCCTATTTTTTTCGCGAGCAAGGAATTTACTCCATCCGCAAGAATTACTACATCCCCATAAATTTCTCCATCATCCATTCTTACTTTCACACCTTTTATTTTTCCATTATCAAAAATAAAATCATCAACCACTGCACCTGTTATTAACATTGCTCCTGCCTGTTCAACTTTTTCAGAAAACCATTTATCAAATTTTGCACGTAAAACAGTGAAACTATTATTAAATGGTTCTTTATTAAATTTATTAAATTTATATTCGCCTGAAATCTCACCATCAGAGGTAAGCAAAGACCATCTTCTTTTTGTAACATTTCTTTCTAAAGGAGCATCCTTAAAAAAATCTGGCATCATCTCACTTAAAACATTGGTAAAAAATATTCCACCAAAAACATTTTTTGCCCCGCTATAATCTCCTCTTTCTAAAACAATTACACTGAGCCCTGCTTTTACCGCAACAAATGCCGCACTTAAACCAGCAGGTCCACCACCGACTACAATTACATCAAATTTTTCCTCTACCATATTTTTCACTCCTTTTTTAAATTTCCTTTTATCTTGTTAAAATCTTTTATTTTTTGATAATAATCTTCTGTTTCTATTTTTTTTATTTCTTGAAACAATTCTTTCAATTTTGAATTTAGATTTTTTGGAATTTCAATATTAACAACTAAATGCATAGAACCTTTATAATAAGAATAAGGTTTCTGAAAACCTTTATTTTTCAAAGTTATTGTTTCACCATTTTGAATACCTGCTGAAATTTTTATTTTTTCAATTCCATATATAGTCGGCACTTCTATTTCATCACCTAATACTGCTTGCGAAATTGTTATAGGGAGATTCACTATAACGTCTTCTCCCTGTCTTTTAAAAAATGGATGTTCTTTAATAAAAACTACAACATACAGATCTCCTTTATAACCCGAACTCCCTTCGTTACCTTCATTTTCTATTTTTAAATAAGATTCGTTTTCAATACCCGCTGGTATGTTAACTTCTATTTTTCTTTTTTTATTCTGAACCCCTTCACCTTTACATTCCTGACAAACCTGTTCTGGAATTTCACCCTGTCCATGGCACTTAGGACATGTTGTCACTATAGAAAAAAAACCCTGACTCTGTCTTACTTTCCCATGCCCACCACAGGTTGAACAAATCTTCATTTTTGTTCCTGGTTTTAAACCACTGCCACTGCATGTCTGACATGTTTCTTTTCTGTTAATTTCAATAACCTTTTTTACCCCATAAACAGCTTCAAAAAAATCAATTTCAATATCATATCTTATATCGCTGCCTTTTCTTTTTCTTGTTTTTCCTTTCCCTTTTTTTGTTTCAAATCCAAAAAAATCGCTGAATATATCTGAAAAATCTGGGAAAATATCATCCATATCAAAATTAAATATGCTATCAAAATCAAAACCAGCATCATACCCCGCTGAACTTTTAAGCCCCTCAAATCCAAACCTATCATATTTTTCTCTCTGCTGCGGGTCACTTAAAATTTTATATGCAGCTGCTATTTCTTTAAATTTTTCTTCTGCTCTCTTTTTATCCTGCTCATTTTTATGCATATCAGGATGATATTCTTTAGCAAGTTTTCTAAAAGCAGATTTTATCTCATCCTGTGATGCATTCTTTGAAACACCCAAAACTTTATATAAATCTTCCATCTGTTAACCTTCTTTTTTTTCATCCAGATTTTTTTCACTTTTAATAGCAACCTTTACAACGGCAGGTCTTATTAACTTATCCTGATACATATATCCTTTCTGAAAAACCTCAAGTATTTCACCTTCTTCTTTATCTTCTCTTATTTCTTTTGCAATAATATGATGAAAATCAACGTTTGCTTTGCCTTTTGTTTCTACTTCTTTTACATCCATTTTTGATAAAATATCAATAAATTGTTTTAATATCATTTCAATGCCTTGTTTTATTGTTTCAATATCTTTTGCCTGTTTAACTGAATCTACTGCTCTTTCTAAATTATCTAAAATAGATAAAAATTCAGAAATTACATCTGCCCTTGTAAATTTTATGAAATCTTCCTTCTCTTTTGCAATCCTTTTTTTTAAATTTTCAAATTCAGCTAAAGCACGTAAATATTTATCAGTAAGTTCCTTAATTATTTTTTCTTTTTCATCTTCTTTTTTTAATTCCTGTTGTTTATTTTCATCTTTTTCTAATTGTTCACTATGTTTTTTCTGGTTGCATTCTTTATGTTCTTCATGTTCCTTAGGTTCTTCATGTT
>DYJU01000078.1:0-4338 GCA_020722985.1 Candidatus Methylomirabilis sp. | reverse complement strand
TGTTTTTTCTGGTTGCATTCTTTATGTTCTTCATGTTCCTTAGGTTCTTCATGTTGATGTATTTCTTTTTTCATAATATCTAACCTCCATAAAAATTCTCATATTAAATATCAATTTTTTTTATCTTTGTCAATATTCATCAACTTAATTTTTTTTAAGAAAAAATTTCATAATTTTTATCAAGGATACCTTTATCAAAATATTTTATATATAAAAACAATATTATATTACATATTATAAGTGCTATAATTCCGCTTATTCCTGTTAAACCAGCAGTTAAATCATTGCCACCTTTTATATACATAACCGATAACCCATAAGATGCATTTAAAACACCATGCATTAAACTTGCTGATAAAACTGTTTTTGTTTTATATACTATAAATGTAAAAAAAGGAGAAAGTAAAATTGTCCACAAAATCATCATAAAAACTCCAATAGTTCTGTGTTCTGGATAATTATGTCCCTGCATAATTACGGGGAGATGCCATATTCCCCAGATCAATCCAGTAATCAAGGAAGCATAATAAAATCCTTTTGATTTTAAATTACTAAGTAAAAATCCCCGCCAGCCAGATTCTTCTCCAAAAGCAAAAACAGCATTTAAAGTTACTCCAAAAATGATTATCTGTAAAAGTGTTCCTATTAAAAAAATAATAGGTGACACTTTCTCAATTTGTTCTTTCATTAATTTTATTTGATCTGCTGTAAAATTCTTTTCATATCTTTCTATCATTCCGGACATATCCGGAGAAAAACTTATATCAGGAAATAGCAATGCAATAAAAAATGCAAACAAATTCCAGATAATTGGAACAAAAACAGAAAACAAATACCACCATGTCCATTTTAAATTAAAACCAATATTTTTTAATTCTTCTCTGTAAATAAACTTCTGTAAAATGATAGAGCTTAATAAAGGGATAAACATATAAAATGAAGTTATTATAATTGTAATAAATCTACTCTTATAAATATTATAAGGAAATATAAAATAAAGCGATGAATATAAAATGGTTATCAAGTATGTTAAAGTTATAAATGATAAAACTCTGTTTTTAAACATTATTTACTTCTCCTTTTAGATAAAAAAAAATGGAGGCGGCGAGCGGATTTGAACCGCTGAATAAAGGTTTTGCAGACCTCTGCCTTACCACTTGGCTACGCCGCCATTTAGTCAAATATTATATTTTTTATTTTTATTCTTCAATCTATCTTTATTTGAGGTCCTTCTAAATTTAATATTTCTTTTAGAGTTGCATATTTATATTTATTTAAATTATGATGAATAACTTTTTTAAATTTTATAGCAATTTCATATTTTTTAATTTCTTTTTTCTCACATCTTACAACTTCGCCAAGCATAAAACAATTACAGGAAATTCCAGGCAATGGCATATGCATTTTTATATGCAACAAACTACCCACAGAAATTTCCTCATCTGTCTGGATTAAAAGACCACCGGAACTTAAATTAATTGTTTTGCTTTCTTTAACAATATTTTTTTCATTAAAATCTTTACTTATTAATTTATCATAATCTTCATCTAATTTATTATCTTTTCCCTGCTTTATCACTACATATCTAATAGGGGCACTTAAAGCTACCCGCGGATACGTTCTCCGTTCAGATGAAGGGAAAAACAGTTCCGCTTTTTTTATCTCTTTTTCTTTATTATCTTCTGCTTTCATTTTATTCTCTTTAATCAATTTTTATTTCTTCACCTTTTATATCTAATAAATCTGTGAGTGTTAGAAATTTATATTTATTCAAATTATGCCATAGAACCTTTAAAAATTTAATCGCCAGTTTATATTTTTCATTTTCTTTTTCACATCTTACCACTTCGCCTAAAACCTTACATGAACAGGATAAACCTGGTAAGGGTATATACATATTCACCGCAATAAAACTTTTTATAGGTATTTCTTCTTCTGTATACATTAAAAGACCTGAAGATGACATATTTACCGTAATGTTCTCATCATATTTTGATAATATTTTGTCTGCATCAAAATGTTTGATTAACTCTTTATCCTCAGGATCATTTGTTAGCACTCTATATCTTACTTTTACATTTATTGATATACGAGGATAATCTCGTCTTTCCTGTGGCAATAAAATTTCTGCTTCTTTTTCCACAATTTACTCCTCGCCTGAAAATCTATCTTTTACATTAAGTAATTGTTCTAAATTTAAAAATTTATAATTTTTTAAATTATGATGCAAAATTCTAAGAAATTTCACTGCTATTTTATATGTAAATCCATTATCCATATCTTCGTTTCTTACTCTTCTTACAATCTGAGCTATCGCTTTACAGGAGCAGGATATTCCCGGAACTGATATATACATACTTACAACGATAAAACTTTTTATAGGCACCTCTTCATTAACATACATTAAAAGTCCGGATTTAGATACATCTATTGTTTCTGATTTTTTAGAATCAATAAGTAGTTTATCGGCATCGAAATATTTTGTTAATGCTTTTTCTGCTTCCTCACTTTCTAAAACTCTATATTTAACCGCAACCCTCATAGGAACTCTCGGATACTCTCTTTTTTCATTTCCACTTATCAAAAGTTCTCCATCATTTTTTTCTTCATCCATTTTTACACCCCTTTTTATCTTTTTTAAAATATTACCATATAATATGAAATTTGAAAAGTGTTTTTTTGTATGCAAAGGAAGTATGTTTTATTAATTAACCCTATCTTCTTTTAATATATTTTTATTTATTATTGTTAATTTAATTTTCTGAATTTCTTTTTCTCCGTTTATTTTTTTGCCTTCAACAATTATAATATAAAGCCCGCTCGCAACCATCTGTCCCGTTGAAGTTTTTAAATCCCATTCTATTTTTCCCTTACTTAAATCTCCATCAACTTTTCTTATCAATTCGCCTGATATATTGTAAACTCTTATAATAACATTTCCTGAATTAATATTTTCCCATGCAACTGTAACTTTTCCTGCATTTTCGCCTTTTATATAATATGGATTGGGATATGCTTTTATATTTTTAAAAAGTTCAGTTTTTTTAGCACTTATTACCGAAACAGTCTTGGATGCTACAACTTTATAACCCTGATCTGTTTTTATTTCAATTTGAATTTCATATATTCCTGTTGAAACAACTTCTCCTTGCGAATTTAACCCGTCCCATTCAATTTTCTGTCCTTCTGCATAATTTATATCAATACTTTGAGATTTATCACCCACATACAAAACATCATCCACGCTTAATTTAACTGCTCCTAAAGGTAGATAAGAATTTTCTATCCTTCTTACAAGTTCTCCTGCAGAATTAAAAATACTTAATCTCACATATTGTTCGCTTTTTACAAGCATAATATCTTTTATTACTACTTCTGAATGACCATACCCATCCTCTGTTGTAAATTTAATATAATAAACTCCATTTCCTATATCCTGTCCGTTATTGTTATACCCTTCCCATTCAAATTCTATATACCCCATCCCTCTTTGTTCTGGAGTTTCAAGGCCAGGTATTTTTATTTTTAAAGGTTCATCGGCTGGATTAAAAACTCTGTTTAAATTATTGGATTCAACACCATTTAAAACAAGAAGCACATCAGAAATTCTATCTGTAATTTTAGTTTCAGTTATAACCCTCACCTTTTCCCCTGCTTCATTATAAACTTCAATGGTTAATATATATGGATAAGGTGGTAAAGTCATAGTTATGGTTGGTGTATTTGTGGATGTTGGTGTATCTGTTGGAGTATAAGTATCTGTTGCTGTAAAGGTGGATGTAAAAGTATTTGTTAAAGTAAAAGTATTTGTCGGTGTAAAAGTTTCTGTTGGTGTATAAGTTTCTGTTGGCGTATTGGTATTTGTTCTTGTATTGGTGTTTGTCCACGTATTTGTCGGTGTATTTGTATTTGTTACAGTATTTGTAACTGTAAAAGTATAAGTTCCTGTTGGTGTATTTGTATTTGTTCGCGTATTAGTATTTGTTGGTGTATTGGTCCGCGTCCATGTATTTGTTGGTGTATTTGTATTTGTGCTCGTTGGCAAATTTGTATTAGTAAAAGTTGGAGTATTAGTTGGCGTATTTGTATCTGTCGGGGTATTGGTATTTGTCCTTGTAAAAGATGGAGTAAAAGTATTAGTCCATGTGAATGTATTTGTCGGTGTATTTGTATCAGTTGGAGTATTAGTATTTGTTCTTGTATTTGTATTTGTCCATGTATTTGTTGGTGTCCATGTCGGCGGCGGTGTCCCTGTCCATGTTAAGGTTGGTGTATTTGTCAATGTATTTGTATCTGTCGGGGTATTGGTATTTGTCCTTGTAAAAGATGGAGTAAAAG
>DYJU01000077.1 GCA_020722985.1 Candidatus Methylomirabilis sp. | reverse complement strand
TATCAAGATTTGAACCGGTATCAGAGGCGCAGGTAAATCAGGAGATAGAAGTTGTATTTGATATGAGTAAAGTTCATTTCTTTGACCCAAAAACAGAAACTGCCCTGACATAAGCATAAGTAGGAGATTTTGTTTAATGTTAAAAAAAAAATTTTTTGTTTAATATTTATTTTATTTGCTTTATCATTATTTGCCGAAAATCAAAAGATAATAAATTATAATAGTATATCAACGCCTGCGGATGCAGATGTAAATACTTCTTTACCTGTATTTATTACAGGTGACAATCTTATATATGAAAATTCAACTTCTGAAATTTTTGGTGAAGGAAATATATTAATAAGACAGGAAGATACTTCTCTTTTTGCAGATAAAGTATATATAAATACAGAAACTGGTGATGTCTCTGCAGAAGGGAATATTTTAATGATATATAAAGGAACACGAATTTATTCCGATAAAATTTACTACAATTTGAAAAATAAAAGTGCTTACTCAAAAAAATCAACTGTAATCAATCATCCATGGATATGTTCTACTGAAAAAATGAAAAAGGAAGAAAATAAATTAGAACTTGAAAAGCCATCTTTTACAACCTGTGATTTTGAAAAACCACATTACAGGATGGAATCTTCAATGATATATATTTATGTTGATGAAAAAATTGAAACATGGCATACCGTTATGTATCTTGGCAATATTCCGATTTTATATTTTCCATATTATACACAATCATTAAGGACTAACAAATTACCGTTTGAATTTAAATTCGGGCATAATAAAATAACGGGGTTTTATGTATTTACAAAGTATAATCATTATTTTGATTATTATAATGAGGCATCTTTTGGGTGGGATTATTATGAATTACAGGGTAATAAATATTCTCTTGATATGAATTATGGATTATTTAAATATCCTGATAAAGCGGGAAGAATTTTTACAGGCAGATTTTCAGGTTTTTACAATCAAAATAAATCAACTCATATTGATAGATGGCAGATAGATACAACTAATTCACAAATTTTTAATGAAAGAATTAGAGCCAATCAAAGAATTAATATTTTTTCTGATAAAGATTTAAGAAAAGATAATTTGCAACCTAATATTGATACTTTACAACAGGAATATTCAGGTGATCTTTCTATGAATTTGGGAAATCATTCATTTTCTATTTCAGTTGCTGATTATGAACAATTAAATACTGTAACGTCAAAATATTATACGCGGAGTAGAATTTTACCTCATATACAATACAATCTTATGTCAAGCCAGATTATTCCATTTGTTTATTACAATCATAATGCCAGCATTACAAGAACATACAATCCTTCTGAAGATTTATATTATAAAAATGCAAATATTTCACCTGGACTTTCACTTAATATACCTAAACTATTATATATTTTAACACTAAATGGCGGAGCCAGTTTAAATACAGCATGGAACCATATTGATAACTTAGGAACAAAAGTAGATATAAGTAAAATAAAACAAATTTCAGGTGGGGACTGGCTTGTCAGTTATTCTAATTTTGAGACCATGCAGATGGAAATAATTCCACCAGGTTATTTAAGGTTGAATTTAACTCATAATTTTTCAAGACAGTTAAATAAAAGAGAAGCATTAAAATATGAAGGTATTACAAATAATATACTAAATGGAAATTTATATGCCTCTTTAGGTTCTTTTATATTAAATGCCAGTACAACTTATAATTTATTAAAAAGCAAGGATGAAGTAATAAATGATAAGGATAGATTTTCTTTACTTAATATAAATTCCAGTTTAAATTTAGAAGGATATTATTTTAGCGCGCAAAGTACATATAGTATTTTCGCCAATATGATAAAGAGTTTAAACTTGGGACTTGGTTTGAATGATGGGGTATATGGTATGTGGAATATTAGATTTTCAACTACTTTTATAAATAATCTTATTGATTCAACAGGGCATTTTAATATCGTTCCTGGCAAAGATGTTATTTATTTTAATACTTCATTAACTTATGCATTAACAAAAGAATTTAGAATAACAATGACAAGATGGTATGATTTAATTGAAAAAGAATTAATGGAACATAGTTATGCAATTAACTGGTATGTCCATTGCTGGGAAGTATATTTTACCTGGACCAAAAGGCAGGACAATGTAGAAGAAATATTCTTTTCAGTTTTTATTTCAGCATTACCACAATACAAATTTAATAAACCATCAACTGCAACACCCGGTTATGATTTACAATTTGGGAATTAAGTTATGAATATTAATTTAAATAAAGAAATTCAATATTTAAAAGGTGTAGGACCAAACAGGGTAAAATTATTAAATAAATTAGGGATATTTTCAGTTTATGATTTAATTTATTATTTCCCGAGAGATTGGGTGGACAGGTCAAATATAAAACCAATTAATAAAGTTAAAATAGGCGAGAAAGAGACAGTAAAAGGTAAAGTTATATCAAAAGAGACCAGAAAGATACGCTATAATTTCAGTATAACAAATATTTTAATAAGAGATGAAAAAGGATATATATCTGGTGTATGGTATAATCAACCATATATGGAAAAAATATTTAAAATGGGAGATGAGGTAATTTTTCATGGGAAAGTAGAACTTTATAGGGGCAATTTCCAGATGAATACTCCCGAATATGAGATAATTAAAAGTGGAGAAAAACAAATAGAAGATAATGATGACATAATAAATGTAAATAGAATTGTACCGATTTATCCTTTAACTGAAAATATTACTCAAAAGCAATTTAGAAAGATAATAAAATTTACTATAGATAACTATTTAAAATATATTGAAGAATATATGCCTGATGTAATACTTAAAAAATATAGTTTAGTTGATTTTAAAAATGCAATTTATAATATTCATTATCCGGAAAGTTTTGAATTATTACAAAAAGCACAGGAAAGATTAAAATTTGATGAATTTTTCTTTTTACAACTTGCTTATGCAATAAACAAAAATAAGATTAAGGATAAAAAAGGTGAGATTTTTAACACAACAGGAATATATATAAAACAATTTATGGAATCCTTACCATTTGAATTTACCAATGCACAAAAACGAGTAATAGAAGAAATTAAAAATGATTTGATATCAGGTAAACCAATGAATAGATTATTACAGGGAGATGTGGGTTCAGGCAAAACAATTGTTGCAATATATGCTGCAGTTTTAGCAAAAGATAGTAATAAACAAACTGCTATAATGGTTCCAACAGAGATTCTTGCAGTTCAGCATTTTAATAATATAAAAAATTATCTAAAAGGAATTGATGTTAACGTTGAATTATTGCTTGGAGGGACACAGAAAAGATTAAGAGAAAAGATACTTGCAAACTTAAAAGAAGGAAATATAGATATAATAATCGGGACGCATTCCTTAATACAGGAAGATGTTAAATTTAAGAATTTAGGTCTTGTTATAATTGATGAACAGCATAGATTTGGAGTTTTGCAAAGGGCTGAACTAATAAAAAAGGGTGAAAATCCACATTGTCTTATAATGACAGCTACGCCAATACCAAGAACTCTTTCTTTAACGGTTTATGGTGATACAGATGTATCAATTATAGATGAGTTGCCACCTGGTAGAAAACCTATTAAAACAATTTTGTTTTCAGATGATAAAATTTTTGAAATATATTCATTTATAGAACAAAAATTAAAAGAAAACATACAGGTTTATGCAGTTTATCCTTTGGTTGAAGAATCTGAAAAAATTGATTTAAAATCGGCAATAAAAATGCATAAAGAATGGTCTGAAAGATTTAAAGGTTATAATGTTGCATTAATTCATGGGCAGATGTTAAAACAGGAAAGAGAACAAATTATGCAGGAATTTAAGCAGAAAAAAATACATATATTAGTGGCAACAACTGTTATAGAAGTTGGTATTGATGTGCCGGATGCATCTGTAATAGTTATTGAACATGCAGAAAGATTTGGATTATCCCAGTTACATCAGTTAAGAGGCAGGGTAGGTAGAGGCAAAACTCAATCCTATTGTATTTTAGTTGGTGACCCAAAGACCGAAGATGGTTTTAAACGCCTTGAAATTATGGTAAGAACCCAGAATGGCTTTGAAATAGCAGAAGAGGACCTCTCAATAAGAGGACCAGGGGAATTTATGGGAACAAAACAACATGGATTACCAGAATTTAAAATTGCTAATATAATAAGAGACAGGAAAATATTAGAATTAAGCAAAGAAGCTGCATTTTCCATAGTTGAAAAGAAATGTGATTTAAATCACATACAAAAAATTAAATTATATGATATAATTAAAATGAAATATAAAGATAAATTTAATTTATTAAATATAAGTTGAAAAAGGAGCCCGTATGATAATAAAATATTATGGCGTTAGAGGTTCAATACCAGTATCTGGTAAGGAGTATACTAAATACGGAGGAGATACAACGTGCATAGTGATAAAAGAAGCAAATACGAATATAGTAATAGATGCAGGTTCAGGTATAAGATTATTTGGCAGGGATTTAATAAAACAAAGTGGTATTACGGGACACAAAATTAATATTTTATTTACTCATTATCACTGGGATCATATACTTGGATTTCCTTTTTTTACTCCAGCATATATAAAAGGAAATGAAATAAATTTATATGGTGAAACGAAATATAATATGTCTGTCCAGGATGTCCTGAAGAAACAGCAACAATTTATAAATTTTCCCGTTGAATTAAGTGGAATGATGTCAAAAATAAATTTTTATGAAATTAAAGAAAATGATGAAATTCATTTAGGACCTTTTAAAATATTAACATTAAAAATTAATCATCCCGGCGGAACTCTGGCATATCGTATTGAAACAAAAAATTCAAGTTGTGTTGTAGCAACTGATTATGAACATTTTTCTGTGCCGGACAATAAACTTATAGAATTTGCAAAAGATACAAATATACTTATTTATGATTCTCAATTTACCCCGGAAGAATATCCTAAATATATAAGTTGGGGACATTCCACATATGACGAAGGGATAAAAGTTGCTCAACTTGCAAATGTAAAAGAACTGCATCTCTGTCATCACGCTCCAGAACATGATGATGATTTTATTGATAATAATATATTGAAGAAAGCAAAAGCAAAATATGATAATGTATTTGTAATAAATGAAGGATGGGAAATTGAAATATAGATAAGGAGAGGTTGTTAAAAATGCCAGAACAGGTTGATTATGAAAGATTAAAAGAAATACCACTGTTTAAAAATTTAAATGATGAAGAATTGTCAATTATCTCAAGAAAAATTTTTATAAAAACATATAAAAAAGATGCAACACTTTTTGTAGAAGGAATGCCAGGCGAAATACTTTATATAGTGGAAGAAGGCGGCGTAGATATTTATAAGAAAACTTCAAAAGGTGAAGCAAAAGTAGCAAATATTGGACCTGGAGAAATAGTAGGTGAGATGTCTTTAATTGATGATGAACCACGTTCAGCATCCGGGAGGACAAATACTGATTCAAAATTAATTGTAATTACTAAAAAAAGTTTTAATGAGATATTAGAATCAGACCCCAAAATCGCTGCAAAAATATGTATGTCATTATTAAAAATAGTAAGTAAACGGTTAAGATTAACAGATAAAAGGTTTGAAACTCTATGAGAAATGTTTTTTTTATTATATTAATATTTATTTTTTATAGTTGTGCATCAATAGAAAAATTAAAAATTTCAGAAGTTAAAAATGATACAATCCAAAAGAATCCTTTTCAAAGTGCTATATCATATTTTTATTATTCCCTTGGTTATTTATCTGAATTAAAAGGAGATATTGATAAAGCAATAGAATATTATAATGTAAGTGCGAAATATTCATATTCTCCAGGTAATGTATATAAAGAACTGGCTTTCATTTATAGCGATATTAACGATATTGAATCTGCAATTTCAATTATTGAAAAAGCATTAAAAGAAGATCCCGATAATATTGATATTTTATTTTTATCTGCAAGGATAAAAATTCAGCAGGAAAATTATAAAGAAGCAAAAGAATTATTAGAAAAGTTAATTAAAATAGAACCAACCTATGCTGAAGCATATTTTTATCTTGGAGTAGTTTATTTTAAATTAGATGAGTTTGATGAAGCGGAAAATTATTTTTTAAAAAATATATCACTTGAATCAGATAAAGCAGCAACTTATTATAATCTCGGGCTTTTATACAGCGCAAAAGGCGAAACAGAAAAAGCCATAGAATATTTTAAAAAAACTATAGAAAAAGATGTTCTTTATTTTAGAGCATATATTTCATTAGGTAACATATATGAAAATTTAAATGAATATGAAAATGCTATTGACGTATACAAAGATTATCTGAAATTAAATCCAAAAGATATTGAGACAGCAGCATTAATTGCTGATTTATATATTAAACAGGATAAAAAAAACGAAGCAATTGAATTATTTGAAAAAATGTTAAAAGAAAATCCAGATAATATCAAAATAATTTTCACACTCGGTTCGTTTTTTTATAAATTAAAAGATTATAAAAATGCTAAAAAATATTTTGAAATTATTGAAAAGAAAAACATTGATGATAATTTAAATAAATATTTTTTAGCTCTGGTTTATGAAGAACTTTCCGAAAATGAGAAGGCAATTGGAAAATATAAAGAGATTATAAAAAAATCGCCTGATTTTATAAATGCTTATTATCATTTGGGCTTTTTATTATCTCAACAGAATAAATTAGACGAAGCCATAAATCTATTTGAAAATTCCTTAAAAGAAAATGAAACCAATGTTAATTTTTATCTTTTACTCGGTGCTGCATATTATGATAATAAACAGTTTGAAAAAGCAATTGAAATTTATAATAAAGCAAAAGAAAAATTTTCTGATAATGAAAAAATCCTTTTCAATCTTGCTTTAACTTATGACAAAATAAAAGATTATGACAATGCAATTTTAGTATTTAAAGAAGTGATTAAATTAAGTCCCAAAAATGCTGATGCATATAATTATATAGGATATACCTATGCTGAAAAAGGCATTAACCTTGATGAAGCGCAGGATTTAATTTTAAAGGCACTTGAGATGGAAAAGGATAACGGTTATTTTATTGATAGTTTAGGATGGATTTTTTATAAAAAAGGTATGTATGAAAAAGCTATAAATGAACTTTTAAAAGCAATAAGCATTCTTAAACAAAAAGGAGAAAAAGAAGACCCGGTAATTTATGAACATATTGGCGATGTATATATTAAATTAGGTAAAAATGATGAAGCATTAAAATATTTTGAAGAAGCTTTGAAATTTGAATGTGAAAGAAAAGATATAATAAATGAAAAATTAAAAAAAATAAAAAATAATTTAAAATGAAAATTTTAGCACCAGCAAAAATCAATCTGTATTTAAAAATTTTAAAAAAAGATAAAAAAGATGGTTATCATTATATAAATTCAATTTTTTATCCTGTAACTTTATATGATGTCCTGAATTTTAAAATAACCAAAACACCTAACATAAAAATAATTGATAAATTTAAAAAATTAAAAATACAGCAGGAAAAAAACTTGATTTATAAAGCGATTAAATTGATTTTTAAAGATTACAAAATAAAAAAAGGAGTAAAGGTAATTTTACATAAAAATATACCAGATGGTGCTGGTTTAGGTGGAGGAAGCAGTGATGCTGCTGCAACTTTAATTGCATTAAATAAATTGTTAAATTTAAAGTTATCTTTACGAAAATTAATTAATTATGCGAAAAGATTGGGTTCTGATGTCCCATTTTTTATTTTTAAAAAATCTGCTTTTGTTTCTGGTAAGGGAGAAAAAATTAAATTAATAAAAAACAAAAAGAAATTCTGGGTTTTGCTTGTTGTCCCTGATTTTAAAATATCAACAAAGGATGCTTATAAATGGTATGATAGGTCTTTAAATAATAGGAAAAAAAACTTGACAAACCATCAAAACAATATTATAATTAATAAAAATTTGCTCTTTAATGATTTTGAGAATGTAGTATTTGAAAAGTATAAAAAACTAAAAAATATTCAAGAAAAATTAAAAATATTTACGCCTTATGTTTTACTTAGTGGAAGTGGATCAAGTATTTTTGCGTTATTTGAAACAAAGGACAGGGCAATTTCATCCTATGAAATTGTAAAAAAAGAGTTAAAATCAAATAAAGTTTTTTTAGTAAAAACCATTATTTAATTATGAGGAGGCGTGGGTAATGGAAATTACAGAAGTAAAAATTTTTCCAAGGACAGAGAGAGAACCTGTAAAGGAAGGAGAACCATCAAGATTAAGAGCTTATGCAAGTATTACATTTGATTCCTGTTTTGTGGTAAGGGGGCTAAAAGTAATAGATGGGAGAAATGGTTTATTTGTTGTAATGCCAAGTAGAAAATTGAACAATGGAACTTTTAAGGATGTTGCGCATCCGCTTAATAATGAATTGAGAAAGACAATTGAAAAAAAAGTGTTAGACGAATATAAAAAGTTTTTAGGCGAATCAGGGACAAGGGCACAATAATTTTAGTATTTAAAAATTTTTGGTAATAGATCAGCCATCAAAAGTCAACTTATAAAAGTTCATATATTATTGGTAGAAAATTCTTGAATGCGGGATCATTTTTTTGGAAACTGAAAGGAAAGTGTAGAGAGAAAAATAAAGGCGTATGATACTTAAGAAAGCAATCTGGCAGTTTAAAGCAGGAAGAAGGCAAGGAGAGAAGGCATCCGAGATTTTGTCAGGTTGGAATTAACGGAAGATAGGGGGAATTGTTCGCTTAACTTTAAAATTAAAACGAAAAAATTTGTAATAATTTAGCCACCAGAAGTCCACTTGTAAAAGTGTGGCTACTAATAAAGAAATACCTGGCGGTGTCATTCTTAGGAAGCCGAAAGATATGTAAAGGTAGAAAAATAAGGGTATATGA
>DYJU01000008.1:25417-43473 GCA_020722985.1 Candidatus Methylomirabilis sp. | reverse complement strand
GGAGAAGGAGAAGGAGAAGGAGAAGAAAAAGGTAAAGAACAAGAACCAGATGAACAAAATTCTTCTGAAGAAGAAAAACAGGAAAATAAGGAAGAAAAGTAATATATGGACTTAAAAGAAAAATATGAGACTGTAATAGGTCTGGAAGTGCATGTTGAACTGAATACGCAAACAAAAGCTTTTTGTGGATGCAGAAATAAATTTGGCGAAGAGCCAAATACTTTTATTTGTCCTGTGTGCCTTGGTTTGCCTGGAAGTTTACCTGTTATAAATTCTGAAATGGTAAGACGTGCAATTAAGATAGGTCTTGCTTTAAACTGTTCAATTTCAAAAACGACAAAATTTGATAGAAAAAATTATTATTATCCTGATTTACCCAAGGCATATCAAATTTCACAGTATGATAATCCTATAACTACAAATGGTTTTGTTGAAATTATAGGCAAAGATGGCAGTAAAAAAAGGATAGGTATTATAAGGGCTCATATGGAAGAAGATGCAGGAAAACTCCTTCACTTAACTAAATCAGGACAAATAGGAGAAGCAGAAGAATCACTTGTTGACTATAACAGGGCAGGTGTTCCATTGATAGAAATAGTAAGCGCACCTGATTTAAGAACTCCGCATGAAGCCTACCTTTACCTTAAAACTTTAAGGTCTATTTTAAGATATATAGATGTTTCTGATTGTAATATGGAGGAAGGTAGTTTTCGTTGTGATGCAAATATATCAGTGAGAAAAAAAGGTGATGATAAATTAGGAGTAAAAGTTGAAATTAAAAATATGAATTCATTCAGGAATGTTGAAAAAGCATTGGAATACGAAGAACAAAGACAGATGCAGATGCTTGATTTTAGGGAGACAATAATACAGGAAACAAGGTTGTGGGATGCAAATAAAGAAAAAACTTTTTCAATGAGAAGTAAAGAAGAAGCACATGACTATAGATATTTTCCCGAACCTGATTTGCCGCCACTTGAAATATCAACAGAATTGATTGATGAAATTAAAAAAGAAATTCCTGAACTACCTGTTGAAAAAACAGAAAGGTTCATAAAAGAATATGGATTACCAGAATATGATGCTTTTATATTAACAGAAGAAAAAGATATAGCAGAATTTTACGAAAATGTTGTAAAGGTTTGCAATGAACCCAAATTAAGCAGTAATTGGATTATGGTTGAACTTTTAGGGAAAATGAATCAGGAAAATATAAAAGATATAAAGGAAACAAAAATAAAACCTGAAAATTTAGGGAAAATGATAAATCTTATAAAAAATGGGACCATAAGTGGTAAAATCGCGAAAGAAGTTTTCAGTGAGATGTACAAGAACGGTGGAGACCCTGAAACAATAGTAAAGGAAAAAGGACTGATTCAGATTACGGACATAAAATTGATAGAAGATATGGTTGACAGAGTTATTAAAGGAAATCCTGAAATAGTAGAAGATATAAAAGGCGGAAAAGAAAAGGGAATAGGTTTTTTAGTAGGACAGATAATGAAAGAAACAAAGGGGAAGGCAAATCCACAGATGGTAAATGAAATACTACGTAAAAAAATATTTTGATAAAATAAAAGGGTATAAAAATAACAAAATTTGTAGATAACCAGTTGTAAAATTAGCACTAAAATATTTATTACAAAACTGTTTTATAGACCTTGACAAAAATCGTCATTTATTATAATATTCCAATATGGAATATTCGTGTAAGTGGCGGATAGGAGATTTATGAAAGAGTGGAGCATTGAATCAACGGCGCAATATGAAAGAGATTATAAACATTTTAAAAAGAAACGCCCAAACGAATTAAGTGCAATGCTGAACAACCTTGATACTTACTTTGAGTATTTAAATAAATATGGAAATTCTTTGCAAGTTTATGTTGGATTTATTTATCCTGAACCGGATGGAATTAAAGCTATAGATCAAAAAGGTGGAGCCCAAAAAGTAAAATTGTAGCAAACAAGGTTGTATGTGTTTCCAGATATAACAACAAATATATTATATCTACTAAAAATAGGTACTAAAACAAATTAGCAAGATGATATTAATAATTGTAGAGAACAAGTAAAAAGAATCCAAAAAGGAGAATCATAAAATTAACAAAAAATTTAAAAATGTAAAAGAAATGATAAAGGAGTTATCAACAGACCAACAATTAAAAGAGAAATTTATAAAGGAAATTGAAAATAGGCGGTTGTCAAAATTTTTAACAATATTAAGATGCAAAAATAATTTAACACAAAAACAGATTGCGGAAAAAATAGGTTGCACACAAAGTAGGATATCTAAAATAGAAACATCATATGACGCTGATATTGGCGTCAATGATTTGATAGATTATGCAAAAGCGCTCAACCTCAAACTTGAGATAGGTTTCCGTCAGCCATCTATGAAAATAGTTGATTTAATTAAATATCATGCATTAAAAATAAGCGAATATTTGAATCAATTGGTTGATATTGCAAAAGACAATGAAGATGAAACTATTGATAAAGGAATAGAAGATTTTCTTAAAGAAACAATTATTAATATAAATAAAATTTCTGTTGGGCCATATTTGAAACACCAAGTATTAAAAAATAAGCGAAAGAAAGAAAAAGACACCATTCATTTTTCGGCACCGATAGACATAATGCGGGAATCAAAAGAAACAAAAATTTTATCAGAAGAGAAGACACAACAGATATAAAATTATTCTATTAATAATATAATATAGGAATAAAATTTTAATAACCAAACCAGTGCCTGTCGCAAAGGGCGGACGGAATTGTATAATGCAATACCGAAAAATTAAAGAGAGGAACAGTAAGGCAGGAGAAAAACTTTGGCAGGCTTAAACCTGCCATTTTATTTTATAGAAGGAAAATATGACAAAAAAACAAAATAACAGTATACCCGTTTCAAAAGGACAAAAATTAGAAGTTGAAATATCAGATTTAGCATACGGCGGGGATTCAATAGCAAAATACAAAGATTTTACTATTTTTATTCCTTATGGTGTGCCACAAAGCAGGCTAATAATAAGGATAACCGAGGTTAAAAATAACTTTGCAAGAGGTGATATTTTAAAAATTATAAACCAGTCGCCTTTTTATAAAAGCCCTGAATGTAAATTTTTTGGACTATGTGGTGGGTGTGACTGGATGAATGTAATTTATAATGAACAGTGTAAATTTAAAGAAAAAATTTTAAAACATATGCTTGAAAATATTGCGGATATAAAAAATTTCATTCCTGATAAAATTATAAAAAATGAACCGCCACTATTTTACAGAAACAGGGTTCAATATAAATTAATCAAGGATAAAAAAGGTATAAATTTAGGATTTTTTAAAGCAAGAAGTCATGATGTGGTTAAAATTGATAAATGTTTTATTTTAAAAGAAGAGTTAAATATTATTGCAAATAAAATTCACGATGCTTTAAATATTTTCAAGGATGAAATAAGTATTTATGATGAAAATAATCAAAAAGGTTATTTAAGATATATTTGTTTAAGAACAAATAAAGAAAATGATGTATTGGTAACATTTGTAATTACAAAAAAAGAGATAAAGAACTGGTTGATTAAAGTTACAGATATTTTAAGTAAAGAAAATTTTATAAAAGGTATAGTCATAAATTTTAATTTTGAAAAAGGAAATAAAATTTTTGGAGAAAAAGAAAAAGTTTTATATGGTAAATCATTAGTTATGGAAAAAATCAGAGATGTTCAATTTAAACTTGATTCTTCATCATTTTTTCAGGTTAATAATTTTATGCTTGAAAAAATGGTAGAATTTATTGAAAAAAATACTTCTTATAATGCAAGGATTCTTGACCTTTATGGTGGAATTGGTGCTCTGACATTGCCTCTGCATAAAAAATTTGAAAAAATAATAGTAGTAGAAGTTGAAAAAAATACAACTGATAAATTAAATGAAACAATAAAATTAAATAATTTAATAAACGTCAGAGTTATAAATGCAAAAGCAGAAGATATAATTGAAAAAATTATAATAGAACAAAAAATAGATGAAATCATTCTTGACCCGCCGAGAAAAGGATTGCATCCGCGAATTATTTCTGTTTTAAATAAAACAAAACCTGAAAAAATAATTTATATTTCCTGCAATCCGGCAAGTTTTTCCAGAGATATATTTCAGTTAAAGCATAATTATTTAATAAAAAAAATAACTCCGCTTGACCAGTTTTCTCAGACCTATCATTTAGAAGTTATGTCTGTTTTGGAAAGAAAGAAAATATAAAATATATTACAAAAAATGTTACAATCAATATAATATAAAAAATTAATTTTGAAGGACATAAAAATGCAGAGAATTTTTATCCGCACATTTGGTTGTCAGATGAATGAATATGATTCTGAAAGAATGGCAGGTATTTTACTTAAAGATAAAGATTTTTCAATAGTTAATTCAGAAGAAGAAGCAGATTTTATCATAGTAAATACCTGTAGCGTAAGACAGCATGCTGAAAACAGAGAATTAAGTTATATTGCAAAATACGTAAAAAATAAAAAGGTAATAGTGGCTGGTTGTATGGCTCAAAATTTAAAAGAAGAACTTTTTAAACTTTATCCTGATTTATATGCAATTTTAGGAACGTCAAATTTTTCAAAAATAGTAGATGTCATAAAAAACAATAAAAAAATTCTCCTTGATGGAGAATTTGATATTTACGAAAGAAAGTTTCAAAGACCAAAGAGGATAGATGGATTAATTACTATAATGCAGGGTTGTAATAATTTTTGTTCTTATTGTATTGTTCCTTATGTTCGGGGGAGAGAAAAAAGTAGAGAGGTAAACGATATTGTAAAAGAAATAGAAGATATGGTAAAACAGGGTTATAAAGAAGTTATGCTTTTAGGTCAGAATGTAAATTCATATTATGATGAAAAAACAAAAACCAATTTCCCTCAACTTTTGCAAAAAATTCATAATATAGAGGGTTTGCTTCGTATAAAATTTATGACATCGCATCCTAAAGATTTAACCAATGAATTAATAGAGACAGTTAAAAAAGGAGAAAAATTTGTTAAACATTTCCATTTGCCAGTTCAGTCAGGGTCAAATAAAATATTAAAACTTATGAATAGAAAATATACAAAAGAAGAATATATTGAAAAAATAGAAAAAATAAGAAGTGAAATCCCTTTTGCAAATATTACAACTGATATACTTGTTGGTTTTCCTGGAGAAGAAGAAAAAGATTTTTTAGAAACAGTAGATATAATAAATAAATTAAAATTTGATGATGCTTTTTCCTTTAAATATTCAGTAAGAAAAGGAACGCAGGCAGAAAAATATGGAGATACGGTTAAAGAAAAAGAAAAATTAAGACGTCTAAATTATGTAATTGAATTACAGAAAAAGATAAGTTATGATATAAATAAAAGTTATATAGGATTTGAAACAGAAGGTTTAGTTTATGAAATAAGTTATAAAAGGAAAAACGAATTAAAGACAGGTACAATAAATAATAAAAAAGTATTTATAAAAGGTGATAAAAACTTGATAGGGAAAATTGTAAAGGTAAAATTATTGGAATTAAGAGGCAGTTCATTTGCCGGGATTTTATTATGAAAATAAAAATTTTGATTTTATTTTTTTGTTTTTTATCCCTTTTTAATTTCATTTTGGGCTTAGAAGTAGAAGAAGATGCTTATATCTCCGCATTAGAGATATATAATAAAAATGATTTTAAAAATTCTAAAAAATTATTTGAAGAATTTTTAGAAAAATTTTCAGCAAGTAAATATAAACCAAAAATTCTTTTAAAATTAGGGCAATTAGAAAATGATTTTGATAAGGCAATCAGCATTTATGATAACGTCATTAATAATTACAGTGATTCTGAAAATGAGATAGAGGCAATTTATCTTAAAGGAGTTTTGTTTTTTACAAAAGAAAAATATAAAGAATCAAAAAATGAATTTCAAAAAATAATTGAAAAATTTTCAGAGTCAATATGGACCGAGCCATCCTATTATTATCTTTTATTAAATAATTATGCTTTAAAAAATTATGATGAAGCAGAAAAAATTTATAAAAAATATATTGATATAAAAAATTTTTATGTTTATAAAAACAGAATGGATTTATGCTATGCAAATGTTTTATACTCAAAAGGCAAATACCCGGAAGCAATTGAATTATATAAAGAAGTTTTAAATAAGACAAATACAGATGATAAAAATATATTTCTTCCTTATATATATAGACAAATAATTGAATGTTACAAAAAACAAAATGATATTGAAAATGCCACAAAATACGAAAAGGAATTAAATGAAAAATTTCCAAAAGCAAATGAACTTTTACAGGAACATGTTTTACCTGAAAAATCAGAAACGCCTGTTTTGATAAAAAAAGATGAAAGTAATGCTTCCGAATTTTTCACTATTCAGATAGGCGCTTATACAAATAAAAAATTTGCTGATATCATGTATAAAAAATTATTGGAAAAAAAATATACGGTTTTTTTAAAGACCGAAGGTAAATTTTATAAAATTCAGGTTGGAAAATTTGTAACAAAGCAGGAAGCAGATGATTATGCAAAGGATTTAATGGTAAAGGAAAAATTAAAAAGTTATCTTGTAAAAAAATTTGAATAATTATGGCGCTTTTAGGGATTCATGCATCAATTGCAGGCGGAATAAGCAATGCCATTGATGAAGGTGTTTTTTTAGGTTGCGAAGCGTTACAGATTTTTACTACAAATCAAAGACAGTGGAAAGTAAAAGAATTAAGTGATGAAGAAACAGAAAATTTTATAAAAAAGTTGGAAAAAAGTAAAATAAAAAAAATTTATTCACATGCATCCTACCTTATTAACCTCGCAAGTGCAAAAAAAGAACAACATAAAAAATCTGTTAAGGCATTTTTAGAAGAAGTAAAAAGAAGTAGTAAATTAAATTTAAACGGAATAATTTTTCATCCGGGGAATTTTGCAGGGCAAAAAGAAAAAGTGGCGTTAAAAATAGCAGCAGAGACTATCAATAAAATAATTGAAGAAAGTTTGTTTTTTAAAGGAAAATTTATTATAGAACTCACAGCCAGTGCAGTTGGAAAAAATTTTGAGCAGGTTAAATTTATTTTAGAAAAGATAGAACAAAAAAATAAAATAGGAATATGCATAGACACAGCCCATATTTTTGAAGCGGGATATGATATTAAAAATGAATATGAAAAAATTTTAAAATTATTTGACAGGATGATAGGTTTAAAATATATAGAAGTATTTCATTTGAATGATTCAAAGACGCCGTTTGCAAGTAAAGTTGACAGACATATTCATATAGGATATGGGTATATAGGAAAAGAATTTTTTAAAAAATTATTAAGTGATAAAAGGTTTAAAGATAAAGCAATGATTTTGGAAACACCAAAAGAAAAGGGATGGGATAAAAAAAATCTGAATTTATTAAAAAAGTTGGCAAAAAAATAATTTCTATTGCAGAAATCCAGGTTGGCATTTCTATAATTTATAAAATAATATAGGTAAAAACAGGGTAAAATATTAGAATAATTTAAAAATTTTAAGCAATGGTTCAGCCACCAGAAGTGAATTTGTAAAAGTGTTGCGACTAGTAAAGGAAAAACCTAACACTGTCATTCTTAGGAAGCCAAAAGAGGAATATAGAAGGAAAAATAAAGGGTATATGAGGCTTAAGGAAGCAATCTGGCAGTTAAAAGCGGAAGTAGACAAGTAGAGAAGGCAATCGGGAATAAAAGCAAGATTGCTTTGTCAGGCTCATTAAACGAGGGAATAGAAGTCAGAAGTAATCAATCGCCTGACTTCGCAATGACAGAACACTATGAGTTTTTGTAATGACGGCGAAAAATTTATTTATGGACTAATTTTGTTTTACCAGTATTTAAACTAATATTTTCACCTTTTTCATTCCCATAACAGAATTGCAGATATATATTTCGTCTGCATTTAAAATATCAGTTTTATAAAGAATTTTTTCTTTAAAAATTTCAGGATTTTTTTTTAAAAGATATTCACGAAAAACACCAGGTAAAAGTCCACTTTTTACAGGTGGTGTATAAAAAATGTTATTTTTTTTAATAAAAATATTTGATATGCACCCTTCTGTAACTTCATTTCTTTCATTTAAGAATATGCAATCTATAAAACCATCTTTTAACGATTCTTTATATTCCTTATTATATAGCGTTCTATTTGTTGTTTTATGATAAAGGAAAATGTTATTTAAATTTATTTTTATTTCAGAAAATCTAATTTTATTTTCTGAATTTTCCTTAAAAATAAGTTTTTCAATTTTATATTTACCATCGGGAAATAAAAGCAATCTTATTTTATAATCACTATCGGGTTTTATTTTTATTAATGATTTTTTTATTTTTTTTAAATCAAATTTAAAATTAAAAAATTTACATGATTTTAAAAGACGTTTTAAATGAAATGGTAGTAAAAAATATCCTTTATTTTTTATGATTCTTAATGTTTCAATTAAAGCAAAAGAACGGGTAAGTTTAGTTAAAAAATTTGCTTTGCCAAGGCATTCTTTATACTCAGA
Organism: Candidatus Methylomirabilis sp.; assembly: GCA_020722985.1. GTDB lineage: Bacteria > Oederibacteriota > PGYV01 > PGYV01 > DYJU01 > DYJU01. The sequence continues at coordinate 34,922 of DYJU01000008.1, read as the reverse complement.
TTTTAATTTTGAATCATAAACAATACCACTGCCTATTCCAATTTCACATTTGTTATTTTTAACCATAATGGTTCTGATAGGAATATTGAAAACAGAATTTTTTTCTGGTGAAAAAAAACCAATGGCACCCGTGTAAAAAAATCTATTTTCTTTTTCTATTTCTTTTAAAATTTCCATTGCGCGTATTTTAGGAGCACCTGTTACAGAACCAGAAGGGAAAATAGATTTTATAATATTAAATATATTTTTAGTTTTGAGGGTTCCTTTTATTTCTGATGTCATCTGGTATAATGTATCATATTCTTCTATTGTAAAGAGAGAGGTCGCTTTAATTGAATTTATTTTACATATTTTACCTAAATCATTTCTTATCAAATCAACTATCATTACATTTTCTGCTTTATTTTTTTCATTTTTTAAAGTTTTAATTATGCTTTTCTTTTTATCATTTTTTAATAAAGTCCCTTTCATCGGTTTTAAAATAATTTTATTATTTTCTATTTTAAAAAATAATTCTGGTGAAAAAGATAAAATTTTATAATTTTTATTTTTTATAAATGCGCAGTATGAAACTTTCTGATTATTATTGAGGTCAAGAAAAAAAGAAGAAATGTTACCAGCGAAATTAAAATTTAATTTAAAACAATAATTTATTTGATAAACTTCTCCATTTTTAATTAAATTTTTTATTTTGATAAAATTTTTTTTATATTCTTTGAAAGAAATATTGCTTTTTAAATTATAAACTGCATAATCATTTTTAGTAATTACTGCATTGTCAAGACAAAAGTTATTAAAAATAAATGGTCTTTTGAAAATTAAAAAATTAAGAAAAGGAAAATCATAATTTTTAATAAATTTATTTAATTTTTTTTCTAAAAAATAGCCAGTTTCATAAGAAATAAAACCAGCAGCATAAAAACCATTTTTTAGAAAATTTTCAATTTTAGAAAAACATTTTGCAATATCTTCTGGTTTTTTACATATTATTTCATCTATGGGATTTAAAAAAAGATAACTTTTTCTATTTATTTTATCTTTCAATCCAGTATAAAGAAAAATCCCGGGTTCATCATTTTCTAAAAAATTTTTTAATTTATCCAATTTTATCATAGATAAAATTTATAATATCATCATAAAACTTTATTTTCAAATTGAAAATTTTTTATAATAATTCAGCCCCGAGGAATCCGTTTGTAAAAGTTTAGATATTTATAAAAGATTTTAAAAGTAGTCATTTTCAGGAAACCGAAAGAAGAATATAGAAAGGAAAATAAGAATAATAAGGGGTAGATGAAAAAATATTGCAGTTAGAAGTTGGAAAAAGATAAGAAGAAAAGGTATTCCAGTATAAAAGCAAGATTGTTTTGTCAGGCGAAAGTTAAGGAATTATGGGAGGCTAAAAATTATCATTCGCTTGACTTTAAAATGAAAAAGTGAAAAATTTATATCTGGATAAATTTTGCCCCATCAATAGATAAACTATTACTTTATTCTTTTATTTTTGTCAATTTTTTGGTAAATTTAATTAAAAGAGATATAAATATATATAAAGGAAAAATATGAAAAAATTTTTTATTTCATTTATTTTGATTATCATTAGCATAAATAGTTTATTTGCAGATGCTATTGCAAATAAATATTATCAAAATGCTGTAGTTTATCATAAAAAAAATGATTTAAAAAATGCAATGGCTTATTATAATGCTGCTATTAAAAAAGATAAAAAACTATGGCAGGCATGGCTCGGACTTGGGATATGTTATTATAATATGAAAAAATACAGGAATGCTCAGTTAATTTTTAGATATGTTTTAATGTTAAGACATGGAGAACCCACAGCAAAACGGTATTATAATATGTTATCGGGTATAACTACTACAAAACAGATTGAAAAAAAGAAAAAAGAAAAAAAGACAAAGGGCGATATTATGTGGCGCTCAGCATTATTGCCAGGTTTGGGCCAATTTTATAATAATGAAATTGTTAAAGGATATGCTTATTCTATTATGTTTCTTGCAGGTGTTGGCGGAATAATAAAATTTACAATAGATCAGAAAAAAGCAGTTTCTGATTATGAAAATACAAATTATGATTTTGATACAAAATTTAAAGAAGCGCAGGATGCAACTTTAAGGGTTTATATCCCTATAGCAATTACTGGCTTAGTATGGTTGCTTTCAATATTTGATGGTTATTTAACAGGCGTTGATGATATTCCTGTAAATAAAAAAATAGTGGGACTTGAAATAAAAGAAAATAATTTGTTTGTTTTATCTTTTTCAAAAAATTTTTAAAAGGTTAACATGAAAAAATTTATTTTTTTATCTCTTACAGTGGCGTTATTTTTATCATGCAGTGAACTAAAAAGAAATAATCCTTATGACCCTGTTTCTGAAAATTATATAAAAATAACTTATAAAGGCGAAGTCTGGTATCCTTCTAATACTGAAATTTTTTCTATGATTATAAATAAAGAAATTTTAATTTTAGCAACTTTAAAATCAGATGGACCAGGATACTGTATTGTCAAATTGTTAGATAATAGCAATGCGCATTTGATAGGTACAACCGGGAGCACATTGGGAACTTTCACATCAATATCAGATTTATGTGCAGATGGTTTAGATAATATTTATATAGTTGACAGTAAACCTTTTGTCCAGGTTATGGATATAAACGAAAATTTTACCTGGTTTCCTATAACATATACCGCAGGTATAGGAACCCTTTCTATAGAATTTTTTAATAACAATCTTTTTATAACTAATGATTATGAAAAAAGAATTTTGAAATATTCAACAGGTGGAGTTTTTGTTGATTCAAAAAATTTAAGTGTGACTGCAAATGGGGATTTTATACCTGGCAGAATTTTCAAATCATCCACAAATATTTTTATTATAAATAAAAATAAGAAAAATGAAATTTTGAAATTAGATGAAGGTTTAAATATAATAGATGATATTATATTTAAAAATGAAATTTTAGATGCCATTGATGTGGATGATAAAATGCAGTTGCTTTCAGAAAATTCTGTTTTTAAAGTTGACAATAACCTTAATATTTTATTAAAATGGGGTGACTTTGGTGAGGGACCAGGTAGAGTTTTAAATGGCAAATTGATAACATATAACCCTGTTAATAAATATATATATATACTTGATGGACAAAGTTTAAAAATGTTTGGAGAATAAAAATTTTATGAAAAAATGTTTATGGTTACTTATATTTTTGTTAAATAGTATTTTTTTATTTTCTCAGGAACAGATAATTGTAAAACCTACAGAAACTCCCATTTTTAAACCAGGGTATATACCTACAGAACAGGAAGCATTTATGTATAAAGGTGATAAGCAATACAATGAAAAAAATTATAAAGAAGCCCTTCGGTATTATTTTGCGTTTTTAAAAAAAGAACCAAAAAATTTAAAAGCATTAAGACAGGCAGCTTTTTGCTATTATAAATTAGGAAATCATAGTTATGCTTATACACTTTTTAAAAAAGTTTTAGAAATTGATAAAAATGATAAAGATGCAAAAGAATTTATGAGTTTTTATAATACTTTAATGGAAAAAAAGAAAAAACAATTTGAAAAAAGAAACTGGTTTGACCCATTCTGGCGTTCTTTGCTTATACCTGGATGGGGGCAGATACACAATAATCAAATTGTAAAAGGTTTACTGTTTGGTGGTGCATTTTTAACATCTTTAGGACTTACAATTTATTGTGTTAATGATGAGATTTTTAAATATGACAGATACTTAAATACAAATGAGAACCATGACCTCGCCTTTAATAAAGCACAGGAGGCATATAACAGTGCATTGATCTGGGGTGTTGTTGCTTCGGTTGTTTATGCGGGTGGAATAATTGATGCGGCGATTAATTATAATTGTGAAGAAGCAAAACAGGTTTATATAAATTTTGATAAAGAAAAAATTTATTTGAGTTTTATAAAAAAATGGTGATTGTATGAAAAAGTTTTTTTTAATTTTACCCGTAATATTTTTACTATTAACCTGTAAACAACTTGACAGGATAAATCCCACTGACCCTAAAAGTTCAAATTATATTGGAGTCACCTATAAAGGGTCATTTGGGGATTTTAATAACCTTTCTGATTTTGTTATAAAAGATAATTATATTTATTGTATTGATAGCGTAAAAGAAGATTGCAATAAATATGATTTGTCAGGAAAACTTGAATTTGGCTGGTCTGGTGCTTTTACATACCCGACTGGTATTTGTGCAGATGAAAATTATATTTATATTCTTAACAAAACACCAACAAATAGAGTTTTAGTGTTTGATGCAACAAATGAAACTACAATTTTAACACCAGTAAATCAGTTTTTAATAAATCAGGGTTATAAAATAGCAGTTTCGGGTTCATATTTTTATGTGGCTTGCAGTTCAACGCCTGATATATACAAATATGACAAAATAACTGGAACTGTAGCACTTGACTTTCCTGTTGTAGAAGGGGATTGCAATTCATGTCTTGCAAAGATTTCAGCAATTGAAATACATTCAGGTGGTAATATTTTAGTTGCTGATCCTGTTTTAAGAAAAATTGTAGCATTTGATCCGTCCGGGAATTTTATAAAAACAATAAATATTAATATAGATATAGAGGGGTTTGCAGTAAAAGAAAATACACTTTTAATTCCTTCTTATGATGGTGTTTATGAGATATCTTATGAAAACGGGAGTGTTATAAAAAAATGGGGCGACTATGGGGAAGGAAATGGTAAAATCACAGAACCTTCCATCATTGATTTTTTTGGAGATAAAATATATATTGGTAATAAAACGTCTATAAAATATTTTGCACCTTAAGATTTTTCAAAAGGAATTATTAAATAATGTCATACAGATTTTTTATAAATAAAATTTCAGAAAACAGAGCAGAAATTACAGGTGGAGATTTTAATCATATTGTTAATGTTTTAAGATTAAAAAAAGATGATGAAATTTTTGTTTTTAATTATGAATATGGTGAGTATGCTGCAAAGATAAAAGAAATAAATAATAAAGAAAAAAAAGTAATTGTAAGTTTAGAAGAACTCATAAGAAAAAGGGAAAAAAATAATATAAAATTATGCGCAATTGTTTCTCTTATTAAAAAAGAAAAATGGGAATTTGTTTTAGAAAAGTTAACTGAAATCGGTATAGATATTATAATTCCTTACCTTGCTAAGAGAAGTGTGGTTAAAATAGAAAAGGTAAATGAAAAAAAAGAACGATGGCAAAAGATAATTTATTCAGCGGTAAAACAATGTGGTAGATTATCAGAGCCGGAAATTAAAGATATTATTTTTAATATTGATGAATTAAAATTAGAAAATAACTCAAAAAAATTTTTTATCTGGGAAAAGGAAGAAAAAAATTTATTTATAGATGAAGTAGTAAAATCAGAAAGAAATATAAGTAATGTTTATTTTATTATAGGTCCAGAAGGTGGTTTTGAAGACGAAGAAGCAGAAAAATTATTAAAATCAGGATTTATACCGGTGAGCATAGGTGATACTGTTTTAAGAGCGGAAACAGCAATAATTGCTGTTGCGAGTATTTTGTCTCAGGTTTTCAGGAGAAGTAAATGGAAAAATTAATAAAAAAATTAAGAGATAAAGTAAATAAGATTTCTAAAAAATGGGATATTTTTTTAGATTTAAAATTTAAAAATGAAATAATAATAAATGACGGAAAAGTAGAAAAGTTAAAAAATGCAGAAATATCAGGTTTTGCAATTAGAGTTTTTAAAAATAGCAAAATGGCATTTGTATGCGGGGCGATGAGGGATGAAATTTTAGATAGTTTACTTGATAAATTAAAGGATTCTTTATTTATAGAAGGTTATGAAAAACATAAATTTTTTAATAACGTCGATGTTAATATAAATGATTTAAAAATTTATGATGATAATATAATAAAGGAATCTTTTAAGAGAAAAATAAAAAGAATTATTGATTTTGAAAAGTTTACAAAAAATTTAAATAAAAAAATTAAATTTGTAAGAGATACAGGTTATTTTGAAGATATCAGTAAAATTTTTTATATAAATAGCGAAGGATTTAAAAATGAATTTGAAAAAAGTTTAATTTATACTTTTTTATCCGTTGTGGCAAATGATAAAGATGAAGAAGTTATAGTTGATGGTTTAAAATCAGGAGTCAGATTAAAAGATATAAATTTAGAAAATTTAGGGAAAGATACGGCAATAAGGGCAGTTGATCTACTAAATGGAAAATCAGTATCATCTGGCAGGTATGATTTGATATTGCCTTTTTATGTTGCTTCTGAATTTATTTCTTATATTGCGCCTTTATTTTATGCAGATAATATAAGAAAGAAAAAATCTTTATTCTGGCAGGAAAAAGAAGAAAATAGAATATTAAGTGATAAAATAACAATAAGAGATGATGCTTTATTGAACTGGCATTGCGGTAGTTTTGCTTTTGATGGGGAAGGAAATTCAGGTATGAATAAAAAAGTGGTTGAAAATGGTATATTAAAAAATTTTTTATTTGATAATTTAAACGCTGTTTATTTTAATAAAGAAAAAGCAGGCAATTCTATAAGAAAAGATTTTCAAAAATTGCCAGAATGTGGCGTGAGTAATTTTTATATTGAAAAAGGAGATGCAAAATTAAAAGAAGTTTTGAAAAATTTTACCGGTATTTTTATAAATTCAATAATGGGAGGTCATACAATTGATACTGTGTCTGGAAATTTTTCATTAGGGATAAATGGATGGTTTTATAATAAAGGGAAGGTTATTTATCCCATAAAAGAAGTATTAATGACTGGAAATTTAAAAGAATTATTTTATAATGTTGAATATGTTTGTGATGATATTGAATTTTATTTTAATTATGGCTCGCCTTCTTTGTTTATTAAAAATATTTTAATATCAGGTAAGGAGTAAAAATGGAAAAAAATATTGTTGGTCTTATAGGGTATCCTTTATCACATACATTATCACCTGTTATGCATAATGCTGTTTTTCAAAAATATAAAATGAACTGGGAATATAAAGTTTTTGAATTAAAAAAAGATGAATTAAAAGATTTTATAAGAAAAATGAAAAAAGAAAATATAGCAGGGGTTAATGTTACTGTTCCTTATAAACAGGAGGTTGTGAAATATCTTGATAAAATAGATAAAGGCGCAGAAAAAATAGGTGCTGTAAATACAATTGTAAATAATAAAGGGAAATTAACAGGATATAATACAGATTATTTAGGATTTGAGAAAACTTTAAAAAAGAATAAAATATATATAAAAGGTAGAGATGTTTTGCTATTTGGGGCAGGTGGTGCAGCGCATGCTATTGTTTATGTATTGAATAAACAAAAGCCGAGAATAATTGATATAGTAAATATAGATATACCTATGGCAGAAAATCTTGTAAAAAAGTTAAATGTAAAAAATGTCAGGATATGGTATTTAAAAGAATCAGAAGTTATAGATACTTTAGTTGAAAATGCTGATTTTATAATTAACGCAACATCTGTAGGACTTGATAAAAAATCAATGGCTTATAAAATAAAAAAAATAAACAGAAAAGGAATACCTGTTTATGATTTAATTTATAATCCAAAAGTTACTCCATTTTTAAAACAGGCAAAGAAAAAAGGTGCTAAAATAATAAATGGACTTGATATGCTTATTTATCAGGGGATGGAGGCGTTTAAATTATGGACAAAAAAAGAATCAAATTATAAAACAGTAGTCAATGCATTAAAAAAATATATTTGAGGGAAATAATATGATTAAGATTAAAAATTTAAATGAAAAAGATTTTAAAAAATATGGGAAAATAATTGAATTAAAACAGAGACTTAAAAGCTTTCATGTGTTATTTGAAGAAAGTGAAAAAGTAGGTTGGCGTATAGGTTATTCACGACTTGAAAAAAAACCGATAACCCAGTTAGAAGCCCATCCATATTCCTTTGAAACTTTTGAACCTGTTTCTGGGGTATCTATTATTTTATTATCAAGAGGAAAAAAGCCAGAAAAAATAGAAGCATTTTTGCTTGATAAGCCAGTTTGTCTTTATAAAAACATCTGGCATGATGTTCTTTCTATATCTGAATTCTCTGAAATAAAAATATTTGAAAATTATGAGATTTCAGGGACAAAATATTATAAATTTAAAAAATCACTGGATATAATTTTAAAATATGTATGATGATTTTTAATATATTGACACTAAAATTTATAATGTTATAATTTAACTCAATTATTTAAAAATTTATAGAAAGTGGGGTAATTTTTTATGTCTGATGAAAAGAAAAAAGCATTGGAACTTGCCATCCAGCAGATAGAAAAACAATTTGGTAAAGGTGTTATTATGAAACTTGGCAAAGCGCCTATTGCAAAGGTGGAAGCAATACCGACAGGTGCTTTATCTCTTGATCTTGCCTTAGGAGTTGGTGGTGTTCCTCGCGGAAGGATTATAGAGATTTTTGGTCCTGAATCATCCGGGAAAACGACACTTGCATTAAACATAGTGGCAAAGATTCAGGCACAGGGTGGAAATGCAGCTTATGTTGATGCAGAAAATGCAATGGATGCTAATTATGCCGCAAAAATTGGTGTTGATATTGATAATCTTTTAATTTCACAGCCGGATAATGGTGAACAGGCGCTTGAAATAGTAGAAACTTTAGTAAGAAGTGGTGCGGTTGATGTTATCGTAGTTGATTCTGTTGCCGCACTTGTCCCCAAAGCAGAAATAGAGGGAGAAATGGGGGATGCGCATATGGCATTGCAGGCACGACTTATGTCTCAGGCAATGCGTAAATTAACAAGTATTATAAGCAAATCAAAAGCAGTTGTTATTTTTATAAATCAGATAAGAGAAAAGTTAGGTGTTATGTTTGGCAATCCCGAAACAACACCAGGCGGCAGGGCTTTGAAATTTTATGCATCAGTGAGGATTGATATAAGAAGGATAGAAACAATTAAAAAAGGTGATTCAGCGATAGGAAATAGAGTAAAGGCAAAAATAGTAAAAAATAAAGTTGCGCCACCATTTAAAGAAGCGATTTTTGATATAATTTTTGGTAAAGGTATTTTAAGAGAACCGGCAACATTAGAAGCTGCAGTTGTGAACGGGATAATAGAAAAAAGCGGAACATGGTTTATTTATAATGGACAAAAAATCGGCCAGGGAAAGGATGCGACGATAGAATATCTTTCACAGAACTCGCAACTTTTAGAAGAGATAGAAAAAAAGACTACGGAGAAATATTTTGCGCAGCAAAAAGGGCAAGATAAAGAAGAAAAAAATGAACAGGAAGAGATAAAACAAAAGCCAGGGAAAAAAGCGAACAAATGATATATTATTTATAAAAATAATGGGTAAAAATTTTTTATTTTATGAGTGCTAAATTAAAACATCTTCATTGCGATAAAAAAGTGTAATAGTTCAGCCACCAGGAGTCCACTTGTAGAAGTTTAGCTATTTATAGAAAATATTTGAAAACGCTGTCATTG
>DYJU01000008.1:0-25317 GCA_020722985.1 Candidatus Methylomirabilis sp. | reverse complement strand
GAGCCGAACGAAGCAATCTGGCAGTTGAAAACGGAAGAAAACAAGGAGAGAATGCATTCGGGTATAAAATCAAGATTGCTTTGTCAGGCGAAAGTTAAGGTGGAATAGAAGACAGAGGGAATTGTTCGCCTTACTTCGCAATGACAAAATGAAAAAATTTAATGACCAATTTTGTTCTACTAGTGGTTAAATTATTACGGCAAAACAGGAATGAAAGTCGGTTGGGTTCGTATAAATTGGGCTAAGATAAGGTAGAAACCGAGATTCGTGTAAAAAAATGATTGACCTATGGAGGAAAGACTAAATGCTAACTCATCATAAAAGAAATGGGACCAAGACAAGCGCTTTTGGTTCCTCAGGAAGAATTAATCATGACTCATTAAAATTTTATAATAGTAAACTTTATGAAAGATTAAATAATAGCAAAAATGTTGAATATGTTGAAAAGCCAATAGGTCAGCAATATATAAACAAAATTTTTTATAAATCTTTGGAATTTATCAAAAGTGTTTGGAAGTTTCCGCCAGAGAGAGATCCAAAAGCAGGACATCCTGCACCTTTTCCTATAGAATTACCTTATCGTTTAATTCAACTTTATACATTTGAAAATGAAATAGTTCTTGACCCATTTGCTGGGAGTGGTTCTATCTGTATCGCCGCTTTAAAAACCAATAGAAAATATATAGGGTATGAGATTGATAAAAAATATTGTGATTTAGCAGAATAAAGAATAAAACAGTTTTTACAGGAACAAAAGACTTTGTTTTCAAAATAAATAATATGTGAAAAATTAGAGACAATTAAAGTCGTGAAATTATTTTTAGGAGATTAGATGAGAAAATTTTTAAAAATATTTTCAATCATACTTATTTTTCTTATTTTACTTTTTATTGCTGCAATTATTGCAATAAATATTTTTTTTCCTGCTGAAAAGATAAAGGATATACTTGTAAAAGAATTAAGCGAGAAAACAGGCAGGGAAGTAAAAATTGAAAATATTAAGTTTAATATTTTAAAAGGACTGCAACTTAAAGGATTTTCAATAAAAGAAGGGGAAAGATATAAAAAAGGATATTTTATCAAAGACGATGAGATGATTTTAAAGTATAATCTGCTTGCACTTTTAAAAGGCGAACTTGTAATTTACCAGTTTGAATTAAAAGAACCATATATACAGATAATAAAAGAAAAAGATGGCAGGTTTAATTTTTCAGATATACTTGATAATTTAGAACCAGATGAAGGGAAAGTTAATAAAAAAGAAAAAAAAGTAATAAAAAAATCTAAAGGTAAAAAAGAAAACAAAGATTCATTTATTAAAAATATTATAATAACAAATATTGCTATTAAAAAAGGGAATTTTATTTATGTTGATTATTCAAAAAAAGAACCATCAGCAATAAAAATTCAGGATTTTGATTTTGAAATGCAGAATATCATTTTAGCAGTTATAAAACCCATAAACATAAAATTAAAATGCTTTGTTTTATACAATAATTATAAAATCCCGGTTGATTTAAAATCAAAGTTAATTGCTGATTTAAAAAATCAAAAATTAGATCTATCAATAGAATCGTTTAAACTAACAGGAATTACAACAAATGGTAAAATTACAATTTTAAATTATAAAGACATAAAAGGCAATATTATTTCATTTTCCAATACGAAAAAGATGCTTGAAGTTTTACCGGATGATTTAAAGAAAAAAATAGAAGATTCTGATATTAATATTGATATAGAAAATAATTTAAAATTCAGCATTATAAATAACAAAATTTTATTTACAAATATTTTAAATTTAAAAAACGGAGTTTTTACCTATCAAAAGAAAAAATTTGTTGAAAATTTAAACGGCAATGCGAAGATAACAGATACTTATGATTTAAAAAGCAAATTTGATTTTTTGCTTGCAGGGCAACAAGTTGACCTAAAAATTACAGGTAAAAAAATAGATAAACCACCGGACAGTATTTATACAATAGATATATATTCTCCTAAATTTGCAGTTGAATATTTACTTGGTTTACTTCCACAGAAAGAAAAAGGTAAAAAAGAAAAAAAAGAATTAACAGAAGAGCAAAAAAAGCAAATACAGGTAAAAACCAAAAAAGAAATTGAAAAATTAAAAACAGTAAAAGCGACAGGGGTATATATAAATTTAAAGGCAGATTCTATTTTTTATAAAACAATCACAATGGGCAAAACTATAGGTAATATAAGATATGTCAATAATAAAATATATAGCGAGTTTTCAATGATGGCTTATGATGGAAAGATAAATGGAAATTTAACAGCAGATATAAATAAAGAAACTTATGCAACTGATATAATGATAAATAAAGTTATCCTGAATCGGTTTATAAATGATTCAATAAGCATACTTTTAGAAAATGATAAAAATAAAAAATCCATATTAAATGATTTAAAAGATAAAGTTTATGGTGATTTTAATTTAAACGCAAAATTTTCCGGGAAAGGTTTCATTGATATTACGCATACAATAAAAGGTAATGGTGATTTTTCAGTAAAGGATGGAAAAATAACTTCGCTTGATACAGGAAAAGAACTGGCAGCCAAAACAGGACTTCAATTCTTAAAAGACGATATTGATTTTGATATTATGGCGGCAGATTTTATAATGTCCGGTGGTAAAATAGATACTAAAAATTTTAGAATATATAAAGGAAAAGATGGCAAAGATGGCAATATGAAAATAAAAGGAGCAGGTTATGTAACCGTTGATGATGAGATTGATTTTAAAGTAGAAGTTGATTTTAATCCCGGAATAGGAAAGCAGGTGGAAGATGCTTTAGCACTATCCTTAGGTATAAAAGATGTAAGTTATGCGTATAATACTGATGGCTGGATCCCTTTTGATTTTAGAATTTATGGCAAGGGAAAAAATAAAAAGTATGATTATAATCAGAAAAGGATGTTAGAAAATATTAAAAGAAATTTAAAGAAAAAAATAGAAGAACAGGGTAAAAAATTATTAGAAGAAAAAAAACCAGAGATAGAACAAAAGGCAAAAGAAATAATTAAAAATATATTCGGGAAATGAAATTTATATTTTGTTATTATGTTGTATAGAAATGTAAGATTTATAATAAAAAAGGCAAATTTTGATAAAAAACTTGACAAACGAAATAAAAGTTTATAAATTGATGCTGGCATAGCAATAAAAACTGGAAAATTTAATCAAGGAGAAAAAATGTCAAAAAAAGAGAGAAAAGTAAGCAAAACTAAAAAAAGAGTAATATTTCCTTTGGGAGCAAAATTTAGTTTTTTTGTTGGGCTTTTATTAATAACATTAATGATTTCTATTACAGTTTTTATATATCAACTTATGAGCAAAGCGCTTGAAAAAGAGGTAAAAGAAAGAGGTGTTGCAATTGCCAAAAATATTGCCAATAATGCAGCAGATCCACTTATTAAAAATGATGACCTTCCTTTAGCTATATTAACCAAAGAAGCAGTTCAATATCCCTATAAAATAGAAGAAGAAGCAACAGATATTTTTAAAACCATTATATATATAATAGAAGAATACACACATCAAATAAAAGAGCAAAAAGAAGAAATAAAAAATGAAGGGATTTATGAAGCAATTATAGTTAATAAAGATGGCATTATTGCTTCGGCAAATGATGTTGTAAGAACAGGTGAGATTTATAAATTGCCAGCAGGTGTTCAACCATTAAAAGAAGGGCAGGATGAATTGATTTGCGATTATGAGAAAAATAAAAGAAAATATTTTGATATAGCGGTTCCTATAATTACAAAGATAAATAATAAAAAATATAAAATCGGTGAAGTTCATCTTACAATATCAAAATATATAATTTCAAAAGTAGTTTTAACATCAGCATTAAAAATTGTTTTTATTGTTCTTATATTTTTAATTATAGGTATATTGATTTCAATTATCCTTGTTAATTTTTTGGTAAGACCTATTGGTTATCTTGTTGGTGGCGTTCAGGCAATAGGTAAAGGCGATTATGATGTTCAGATTAAATTAAAAACAAATGATGAACTTGGACTTTTAACAGAGGTATTTAATGAAACTGCTAAAAGTTTAAAAGAAAAAGAACTATTAAAAGGCGCATTTTCAAGATATGTTTCTGGTGATGTGATGGAAGAAATTTTAAAAGATCCTTCTAAACTGTCGCTGCATGGTAAAAGGATAAAAGCAACAATGTTATTTACAGATATTCGTGGTTTTACTTCCATGTCTGAAAATTTAGAACCAGAGCAGGTCGTTGCTGTAATAAATGAATATTTAACTTTACAGACAGATAAGGTTTTAAAATGGAAAGGGGTTTTAGATAAATTTGTTGGAGATTGTGTCATGGCTGTATATGGAGTTCCTGTGCCAAAAGAGGACGATGCTTATCGTGCTGTAATGACAGCAATTGATATCCGGGATGGTATAAAAAAGTTAAATGCAATCAGAGAAAAGATGAAACAGATTACTGTTGGAATAGGAATAGGACTTAATACGGGCATTGTTGTAAGTGGAAATATGGGATCGCCGCAAAAAATGGATTATACAGTTATAGGAGATAATGTAAATCTTGCTTCCCGTTTAGAAGCGAATGCGCCGGCAAATACTATTTATGTCAGCGAATCAACATATAATGAAACAAAAGATAAATTTGTTTACAGGGAATTAGAACCAATTTCTGTGAAAGGAAAAAAAGATTTAATTAAAATTTATGAACCAATAGAAGAAAAAAATAAATCAAAAATATAATTGCGGCAAGATAAAATTTCATCTATAATTTATCAGTTTTTAATTTCAAACTCTATCACTGATACTTAGATTTTATTTTGTATGTAATAGTTCAGACTCCAAGAGTAATCTTGTAAAAGGTCAGTTATCTATAGAAAATTCTTGAGGGGAGTCATTCTTAAAAAGCCGAAAGGAAAGTGCAGAAGGAAAAATAAGGATAATATAAGCCGAACGAAGCAATCTCGCAGTTGAAAACGGGAAAAACAAGACGAACAAGACTAAAAAGCATTAGGTAATAAAGGCAAGATTGCTTTGTCAGGCGGAAGTTAAGGTATTATAGGAGACAGAAGTTATCATTCGCCTGACTTTAAAATGACAAAATGAAAAATTTATTTATGGACAAATTTTGTTCTACCATTGGTTAAACTATTACACTATTTTATAAGGGGTTGCAGTCTTTTTATACCTATTACTGGGTTCAAGGTTGCTATAAAAAAATTGACTTTTGGAATTTTTGTTGTTATAATTGAAGTAATTGAAGCATAGGAATAAATTAAGGAGAAAATATTATTTTGAAAAATATTAAAAAAATAAGTATCTTTTTTGGATTTTTTTTGTTATTTATTTCTACCATTTCCATTGCCAATGTTACTGTTTATGATAGTTTTGCAACAAATGGTCCGATTTACGCAGTAACAAGGGCAGCAAATGTTTTATATTTAGGTGGGAGTTTTACAAAAATAGGTAAAAGAGTGGGTTCGTTTTATTTTTGCGATTTAAATGGGGATGAAATAACTTCTCCTGAAATGCCGCAGGTTGATGGAACAATTTATGCCATTGCGCCTGATGGCAGTGGTGGATTTTTTATAGGCGGCACATTTTCTTATGTCGGTGGGTTACCAAGGACGAAACTTGCTCACATATTAAATACAGGTGAGGTTGACCCTAACTGGAGACCAGGAGCAGATAACACAGTAAGAGCAATTGTAATAGGTGGAGATGGGAAAATTTATGTTGGGGGTTCTTTTGTAAATGTTTTCGATTCTGGTGGTACAAATTATTCAAGAAAATACTTAGCCGCTTTTGATAATGTAAATGGGAATGTTTTAGGATTGAATATGGATATAAACGGAGTTGTATATGATTTAAAATATTATTCAAGTATAAGAATATTAATTTGTGGAACCTTTACAATTATTGATGGAGTTTCAAGGAAGTATTTTGCTGTAATTGATCCGAGTTCTGACCCTGGAAATTTAGTAAGTGTTAACCATAATGTAAATGGAACGGTTTATACAATAGCAATGGCAAGTTATCAAACATTTATAGGCGGTTCATTTACTAATGTAAATGGATATGCACGAAATAATATTGCAATGTTTAATTCATTTGCTGATTCAAGTCCATCATCACAGGATTTTAATGTAAATGGGACTGTTCAATCTTTATATTTTGATAATAATAATAAAATATTATATGCAACAGGTAGTTTCACAACTGTAAATGGTGGAACTTATACAAGAAATTATGCAGCAGGATTTAATACAAGCACTGCACAGGCAACATCTTTTAATCCTGATTTAGACTATTATGGTTATAAAATAATGTCTAATGGAACCTATGTATATATTGGTGGATCGTTTAATAAAGTAAATTTAGGATCGGGATCGCCTGCAGACAGATTATATGCAGCAGCATTTGACAGAGATACGGGCATTGTTAATATAAATTGGATTCCAGATCTAAATAGTACTGTTTTTGCGCTGGCACCAGTTACATCGGGCTCTACCAATATTGCCGTAGGTGGATCTTTTAGATCTGCAAAAACTTTGATTAGGAATAGATTAGCATCAGTAAATATTTTAACAAATACTATTTATGCATGGGATCCTAATGTTGATGGAACTGTTTATGCGCTGGCTTTGACTAATACTGCAGTATATGCAGGTGGTTCATTTTCAACAGTAAATGGTTCTATAACACGTAATAAGCTCGCTGCTTTTGACACGAGTTTTGGAACTGTTTTATCATGGAATCCAGATGCCAATGGCACTGTTTATGCTTTATTGCCTTATGGGACTACTATGTATATTGGGGGTGCATTTACAACAATTAGTGGAGTTACAAGAAACCATGGTGCTGCGGTTGATGTTTCATCAGGAACTCTTTTAGAATGGAATCCTGATGTAAATAATTATATAAAAGCATTAACTGAATTAAATGGTTTAATTTATGCAGGTGGTTATTTTACAACAACAGGAGGTGGTTCTTATACACGTAACAGAGCCGCGGCATTTAGTTTAGGAAGCGGCGTAACGCAATCCTGGGACCCCAATTGTAATGGTAATGTTTACAGTATTTTAAGTGGACCAAATGGTATTTATTTAGGAGGTTCTTTTACACAGGTAAGTGCAACAACAAGAAATTATATTGCATGTGTTACTACTTCTGGAACATTAACATCTTTTGATCCAAATGCTAATTCAACAGTTAATAGTTTATACATTGATAAAAATGCGTTATTAATTGGTGGAAGTTTTTCCATAATAAGCGGTATTTCAAGAAACAAAATAGCTGCTTATGATTTAGCAACATCAACCCTTTCTGAATGGGACCCAAATTCTAATAGTACAATATATTGTTTAACAGGTTATGAAAACCGAATAGTTCCTGGTGGTGCTTTTACATTATTATCTGATTTGCCACATGGTTATGGAGCCATAATAGAATGTCCGCCACAGTTATATACACCAACTGCAACAGTAACAAAAACAATTACTCCATCACCAACAATTACACGAACTTCAACGCGCACAATTACTCCTACAATAACTCCGAGCAGGACAATAACACGAACAATAACACAAACAGTAACAAAAACAGTTACTCAAACTTTAACACCAACTGTAACAAAAACTTTTACCCCTGTTCCTATATTTGAAATTCCTTATTTTGATACATTTGCAACTGATATGGGATGGGATTATGGTATAGAATGGGAAAGGGGACAAGCAACAATATCAAGTGGACATAATGCTGGTTATCCTGACCCCGTTACAGATGTATCATATACAACTGATAATTATGTTGCAGGAACAGTAATAGGTGGAAATATGTCAGTTTCATCAAACCACCCTTATTATTATTTAACATCACCATTTATTGATGCTGTA
Organism: Candidatus Methylomirabilis sp.; assembly: GCA_020722985.1. Taxonomy (GTDB): domain Bacteria; phylum Oederibacteriota; class PGYV01; order PGYV01; family DYJU01; genus DYJU01. The sequence goes on along the minus strand of DYJU01000008.1, from coordinate 17,412 downwards.
ACGGCTCCGCAATTACAATTAAGATTTTATAGACATTTAAATTGTGATTATCCTGGTTGGATTTCTGCAACAGTAGAAGTTTATAATGGTTCTGCCTGGATACCGATTTTTGTTAACGATACAACTATTCAGGATGGCAGCTGGCAGGAATTTGTTTATGACGTAACAGCATATAAATCAGATAAATTCAGGGTAAGGTTCGGGCATGCAATAAATAATTTTTCAGGCGCATGGACAATGTCCGGGTGGAATTTAGACGATATTTATATCGGCATACCTTATACGCCTACATCAACAATAACACAAACAATAACGCCAACTTATACTTTAACTCAAACTTTGACATATACCATGACTTATACAATAACAACCACAATAACACCAACTATTACCAGAACTGTAACACATACAATAACAACGACAATAACAAATACATCAACAAAAACAATAACTGAAACAATAACACCTACCTCAACAATATCACCAACAGCAACAGATGTTATTCATACTTTAACAATAACTCCAACATTTTCAATTTCTCCAACGGTTACGATAACACCTTCTATAACACCCACTATAACTCTTACAGTTACATCAACAATAACACCGTCAATTACAAATACAATAACACAAACAGTAACACAAACGATAACAAATACTGTGACAGCAACAATAACTAATACAGTAACACAAACAAACACACAGACAATAACAGTGACGATGTCATTAACCAATACGCCGAGGCCTTCTGCTACTTTTACAGAAACTTTGACGATAACTAAAACTTCAACCACTACAATAACAGCAACAATAACAGCAACAATAACTATAACCTATACCAACAGTGATACAGCAACAGAAACGGTAACGCAGACAATCACTCTTACTGAATCATTTACACAGACTGAAACAATAACAGAAACTTTTTCTAATACTCCTTCAATAACAGTAACATTAACACAGTCGCCAACAGAAACAGTGTGTGTGCCTGGCATTTTTGGAAATAATTCTTTTAATGCAATACAGGTAAGTGGAGGGGCATCACTTTATGCAAGTAAATTTGAATTACTTCAGGATGCAGTGGTAAGGAAAATTTATGTTTATGTTGAATCCGGAGTAGGTAAAATAATGGCTGCAATTTATACAGATGTTCTTAATAAACCAGATACTCTTTATTATCCTTGTAGTCCTATAGATTGCACAATAGGATGGAATGAATTTGATGTGCCACTTATTCATTTAAATAAGGGGTATTACTGGCTTGCTCTGCAGGCAGAAGCAGGAATACAGATCCGTTATGTATCAGATATGCCTTCTGGTTCTGGAGTTTCAACGACTAATATATTTGGGACTTTCCCTGATCCATTTGGTGAATGTTCTCTTTTAACAAGATTATGGACGATATATGCAGAATTCTGTCCGGATGCAGGTTATTTGGTTACCGCCACAATAACACCGACCATCACCGAGACATCAACCGTTACTTTAACTTATACGATTACACCTGCAATATCTTCCACGCCTACAATTACACCAACCCTGGAAGGACCTTCTATTCCAAAAAAAGGGCAGGCTTATGCATATCCTTTGCCTGCAAAAGATAATATAACATTTGTTTATTCTTTAAATGAGGAAGCAGATGTTGCAGTATTTATTTTTGATTTTGCTGGGAATCTTGTTAAAAAGATTGAATGTTACGGGAAAGCAGATGAATTAAATAAATGCACAGCAAGTGTTTTGAAATTGACGCCAGGTGTTTATTATTATTTAATAAAAGCAAAGACAAAATCAGGCGTTGATATAAAATATAAGTTAAATAAATTTATAATAAAGAGATAAATTTATGAAAAATAAGATTTTAAGGAAAATATTTTTAATATTTCAAATCATACTTTTTAATTCTTTTATTTTTGCTTTACAGATGGAATCTATTGATTCCACTTTAGAAAATATAAATATAGGTGCAAGAGCAGCAGCCCTGGGTGGCGCATTTACTGCAATTTCAGATGATGCAACAGCAATTTACTATAATCCAGCAGGGCTTTCTTATTTAAGAATAATAGAGATAAATGCCTTTTATGATAAATGGTTTATGGATACATTTTTATCGTATGCATGTTTTGGCTTTCCTATTGGTTCAGGTAGCATAGGAGCAATGTTTTTATATACGAGTTATGGGAAATTTGAAGGACTTGATGAATATGGGATGTCATCAAATATTACTCTGGAACCTTTCAGTTTAAAAGGAGCACTCGGATATGGTTTTCCTATAGGGAATGAATTTTCTTTGGGATTCAGTGTAAAATTTGATAGTTTTGTACTTGATAATTATAATAAATCAACTCTTTTATTTGATGTCGGGGTAAAGACAGATATAAAGAAATTTTTTTTTATGGGATTTACAGCCCAGAATATAAGTTATGAAAATATTAATAATTTAAATTTAAAAGCAGGTATTGGTATAAATATTTTTAATAATAAAGAAAATAGTTTGACTATAGAATTTGATATTAAGGATTCTCTTTTATATGGTTTTTCTAATGCTATAGGAATAGAAATTAAACTTTTTAAAATGTTATCAATCAGGGGTGGATATAATATAAATGATTCAAATTCAATATTAGGAAACATGGCGGGATTATCAGCAGGTGTTGGATTTACAATAGAAAAGTTATCAGTTGACTATGCATTTTCAATGCGCGGGGATCTTGGTTCAACACATCTTATTGGTATAAAATTTTTTTATGAGAGTTCAGAAGAAAAGGAAAAAAGAACATATAAAAAATTAACAGAATTTTTAGCTTACCAGAGTTTTAAAGATGGGGAAGATGCTTTCAACGCAGGAAATTATAAAAGGGCTCTTGCATACTGGGAAGAAGTAAAAACGATGATGCCTGATTATGAAGGGATTGATGTTGCAATAATGAAAGCAAAAAATATTATAAAAGCAGGGGGCAAATTAGAAAATATTGAAAAAATTTTTAATCTAGGGATGGCATATTATGAAAAGTTTGATTTTGATAATGCTGTGAAAAAGTGGCGGGAAGTTAAAAAAATAATGCCGAATTATAAAGATATTGATGTGTGGTTAAAAGATGCGCTGGAACTTAAAAAAGGCGGTCAAATGTCTAAAAAAGCAGAAAAATATTTTAGGGAAGGGCTTAAATATTATAATAACTGCGATTATTTAAAAGCAATTGTTTCCTGGGAAAAAGGTCTTGAAAAAGATCCTAAAAATAAAAAAATTAAGCAATATATAGAAAGGGCAAAAGTAAAACAGCAGGAAATTGCAAATGGTATATTAAAAGCAAAAGCAGATGTTGCTAACGATGCAACAGTAATAGAAGGTGTTAAACGTTTGCGTGAAATATCCAATGTTTGTCCGGCGTATAATGATGCAATTGAAATACTTGCGACTTTAAAAAGTTTGATAAACTTAAAAACAAAGGAATATTATTTAAAAGGTATTGAAAAATACACAGAAGGAAATATGGAAGCAGCAATTGTATACTGGAACAATATTGAAAAATTAGACCCTAAAAGCAATTATTTAAATAAAGTAAGAAGATATATAACTGATGCACGAAATAAACAAAAAGCAATACTTGGGATTGAAAAAAAGAGAAAATAGAATAAACTTAATTAATAATTACTAATACTAAAATTTCTCTAAAAAAAATTAATTTTGATTATAAAGTTAAAAGGAGGTGGGATTTTGGATTTAAAATCAATTCATTGGTTACATCATGCGAGTTTTAGAATTGATACTGAGTTAGGTGTTATATATTTTGATCCGTGGAAAATAAAAAATGAAATAAAAGCTGATTATATTTTTGTATCACATAATCATTTTGACCATTTTTCAATAGGTGATATAGATAATATTTCAAAGAAAGAAACACTGATTATATGTCCTTCTGAAGTTGCATCAGAATTAAAAAATTATAATTTAAAAGAAGTAAAAAGCGGAGATAAATTTGAAATCGGAAAAATAAAAGTAGAAGTTGTCCCGGCATACAATATAAATAAAAATTTTCATCCTAAAAGTTCAGGGAAAGTGGGTTTTATAGTTGAGATAGAGGGTAAAAATATATATCATGCAGGTGATACGGATTTTATACCGGAGATGAAGGAATTTAAAAATATTGATTTTGCTTTAATACCGATAGGTGGAACATATACAATGGGTCCAGAAGAAGCAGCGGAATTTGTAAATACGGTAAAACCCAGAATTACTATTCCCATGCATTATGGAGAATTATCACCGGGTAAAAAAGAGTTAGAAGAATTTAAAAAACTGGTAAAAGAAAGAATTGAAATTTTAGAAAAAGAAGAATAAAAGCAAAAGCAGGGAATAGGGAAAGGTAATAGTTTAGCCACCAGAAGTGAACTTGTAAAAGTGTGGCTACTGGTAAGAAATCACCTGACGGTGTCATTCTCAGAAAGATGAAAGAAGAATATAAAATGGAAAATAAGGGCGGACGAGGCTTAATGAATCAATCTGACAGTTAAAAACTGAAGAAGACAGGACGAAAAAGCGATCGGTGATAAAGGCAAAATTGTTTTATCAGGCGAAAGGTAAGGTGAAATAAAAATAGAAGTTATCGTTCGCCTGACTTTAAAATGACAAAATAAAAAAATTTATTTGTGAACTAATTTTGTTTTACCAATAGGTGAACTATTATTAATGCGGAATTTAAGCGTGGTGGGCCCTGTAGGACTTGAACCTACGGCCAACAGATTATGAGTCTGCTGCTCTGACCAACTGAGCTAAGGGCCCATTTTATTTTAAGTTTACAATAATATAATTTTTTATTAAAAAAATGTCAAGAAAAAATTTTATATTTTAAAATTTATAGTAAAGGAGAAAAAATGTTAACAGATGAACAAAAAAAGATACTTTTAAAACTTGCACGGGATACCATAGAAAATTATATAATTAAAGGAATAATTCCAAAGTTTGAATCAGATGATCCTGCCTTTACTCAGAAGTCTGGTGCTTTTGTTACTTTACATAAAAGAGGAGAGTTAAGGGGATGCATAGGAATAATAGAAAGCAATATAAAACTTTATGAGACAATAATAGAAATGGCAATAGAAGCAGCAAGGAATGATCCGCGATTTCAACCTGTTAATGAATATGAGATGAATGATATAGATATAGAGATTTCAGTTTTAACACCACCACAAAAAATACAGAGTTTAGATGATATTGAATTGGGCAGGCACGGAGTTATAGTAAAAAGAGGTTTTACATCAGGTGTTTTTTTACCACAGGTTGCAAAAGAAACAGGATGGACAAAAGAAGAATTTTTAAGACATTTGTGCAGGGATAAAGCTGGACTACCAGAAGAAGCCTTTAAAGATAAAAATACTCAGATTTATGTTTTTGAAGCAGAGATTTTTGGAGAAAAAAATAGTTAATTCATAATTTGGGAAAATGTTTTGCTGATTTTAGGTTTAAAAATCAAAAGATTCCATTTTTTAAAGGCAATGTTAGATACTAGTTGCCAAATAAAATACTTCACGATTTTCAGTTTAAAAAATAAATTAAAAAATAAAAATAGTTAATTTTATCGTTTACATATTGAAAATCTAAAATCTTACAAACGTTGATTGTGAATTTAAAACAATTTACGATTTGGGAAATTATTTGTTATAATAATTAAATATTAAATAAAGATAACAGGAATGAAGTATGATAAATATAGTAACTTTAAAAAAAGGAAAAGATAAAAAAATTTTATCAGGACATCCATGGGTCTATGATAATGAAATAGATAGAATCCCTGATAATGTTTCAGATGGAGATATTGTTTTTGTTGCAAATAATTCTTTTAAAAAAATAGGTGCAGGATATTTTAATAGAAAATCAAAAATATCAATACGTATTCTGGACTTTATAAAAAATGATAATATAAGAGATTTTGATATAGAAGATTTACTGAAAAAAAGAATAAAAGTGGCAATAGGAAAAAGGGAAAATATAAAAAACACAGATGCAAAAAGATTAATTTTTTCAGAAGCAGATTTTTTACCTGGACTTATTGTTGATAAATTTAAAAATTTAATTGTTATTCAGATTACAACCTCAGGTATGGAAAAACAAAAGAAAAACATAATAAAAATTATTGATGAATTAATAAATCCTGATTTTATATATGAAAAAAGTATAAGCGAAGTAAGATTAAAAGAAGGATTAAAAAAGGAAGAGAAATTATTAAAACCCGAGAATGGTAAAATACCAGAAATTATAATAAATGAAAATGGTATTAAATTTTTAGTTTCTGTAGATAAAGGATCAAAAACAGGATTTTATTTAGACCAGAGAGAAAACAGGGAGAAATTAATTAATTATGTAAAAGAAAAAAGTGTTTTAGATTGTTTTTGTTATACAGGTGGTTTTTCTGCTTATGCTTTAAGATATGGTGCTAAAAGTGCTATAGGTATTGATATTTCAGAAAAGGCTGTTAGTTATGCAAGAAAAAATATGGAATTTAATAATTTAAAAAATTATGAATTTATAAAAAGTGATGTTTTTGAAATGTTAGAGAAATTAAAAAAGAATGGCAGGAGATTTGATATGATTATTCTTGATCCTCCTCCTTTTTCAAAAACAGAAAAAGAAAAAAAAGATGCAATTAAGGGATATGAGTTTTTGCACAGAAGTTCTTTTGAAATTTTAAATAATGATGGAATCCTATTTTCATTTTCCTGCTCGCAGAATATAAGCAGAGAAGATTTACTTGGTATAATAAAAAGATCAGCAGCAAAATCAAGGGCATTGATTGAAATAATAGATTTTTTAAAACAGAGTTCAGATCATCCCTGGACAGATATAATTCCAGAGACGTTTTATCTAAAAGGTTTTATAATAAAAAAGTTATAATTAGAGGAGACATTATGCGGGCTTTACTTGTAAATCCATGGATTACAGATTTTAAATGCCATGACTTCTGGATAAAACCTTATGGTTTATTAAGAATAGATAATTTATTAAAATCCGGTGGTTTTGAAATAGATTTTATTGATTGTATGAACAGATTTGATGATGATTTACCTTTTGAATATAAAAAAGAAAAAGAATTTGGAAAAGGCGAATTTTATTTTGAAGAGATTAAAAAACCAGAAATTTATAATAAATTAACAAGAAAATATAAAAGATATGGTTTGCCATACGAAATTTTTATAAAAAAAATAGAATCATTAAAAAAGCCAGATATAATTTTAGTTACAAGCAATATGACCTATACCTATGAAGGGACTTTTGAAGTAATAAAAATTTTAAAAGAAAAATTTTTATTAACGCCTTTGATTTTAGGAGGAATTTATGCAACGCTATGTTATAAACACGCTGAAGAAAAATCAGGCGCAGATATGGTATGGCCAGGGCAAATCAATAATAAGTTTATACAAATTATAAATAAAGTAACAGGAGCAAAAATTGAACAGCAATTTAAAAAAGAATTTTTTTTAGAACTTACACCTGATTATTCAGTTTATTTTGATAAAAATGGACGTTATAACATTCCCTATGTTGTGACAAAATGGACAGAGGGTTGTCCTTTTTCCTGCACATATTGTGCAATAAAACTTTTTACAGATAATTTTTTAAGAAAAGAAAAAAAGGATATAATAAAAGAACTTGACTTTTATAAAAATCTAAATATAAAAAATATTGCTTTTTACGATGATGCTCTTTTATACAGAACAGTTTTTATAAAAGATTTATTAAGGGAAATTATAAAAAAAAATTATGGTTTTAATTTTCATACTCCCAATGGCTTACATTGTGCCTATATAGATGAAGAAATGGCAGTTTTATTAAAGGAAGCAGGATTTGTTGATTTAAGAATATCACTGGAGAGCACAGATTATAATATACAGAAAATCACAGGGGGGAAAGTAACGAATGAAATTTTTAAAAAAGCAGTAAATAATTTGAAAAAAGCAGGATATAAAGGGACTGATATAGGAGTTTATATACTTGCGGGGTTACCCGGGCAGACTTTTGAATCAGTTTTAAGGGATATTGAATATATAAAACAATATAGAGTAAAAATTAAACTTGCAAATTATTCGCCTATACCAGGCACAGCAGATTTTTTAAAATTAAAACCTGAGATTATGGCAGAATTAAAAACAGAACCATTAAAACAAAACGAATTTTATTTTTTAACAATAAATAATGATTATGGATGGGAAAAAAATGAAGAAGTAAAAAAAATAATAACAGAATATAATAATTCATTGAAGTCATAAAATTTAATATAGAACCTTTAAAAAATAATGTTATTAAAAAGTTTGTAATTGATATAAATGCTGGTTGCGAAGGAGTAAAGAATATTTAATTAAAAAGGAGATGTTTATCATGAAAAAAATTAATGAATACAAATTTGAAATAGAGAAAACTTATGAAATGAATGTTCCTGGTATTGTTTATGCCAATGAAAAATTATTAAAGGATATAGGTGAGGAACCATTAAAACAGGTTTCTAATGTTGCGTGTTTACCTGGCATTGTAAATTATTCAATAGCAATGCCTGATATTCACTGGGGATATGGATTTCCAATAGGAGGTGTTGCTGCTTTTGATACGGATAATGGAATAATATCTCCGGGTGGGGTTGGTTATGATATAAATTGCGGTGTGCGAATGATAAAAACAGATTTATTTTATAATGAAATAAAAGATAAAATTGATGAACTTGCTGTGACTTTATACAATAATGTTCCTTCTGGCGTTGGTAGTAGTGGTAAAATAATACTTAATAAAAAGGAATTAAAAAACGTTATAAAAAAAGGAGCAAAGTGGGCAATTGAAAATAATTACGGCACAACAAAAGATATTGAAAAAATAGAAGATAAAGGTCAGTTAGAATGCACACCAGAAACTAATGATATATCAGAAAGAGCATATGAACGCGGACTTGATCAATTAGGAACATTAGGTGCAGGTAATCATTTTTTAGAAATACAAAAAATAGATAAAATTTTTAATAAAGAAATTGCAGATAAATTAAGTTTAAAAGAAGACTTAATAGTTATTATGTTTCATACTGGATCCAGGGGTTTTGGTTATCAGATATGTGATGATTATATTTCTTTATTCAGAAAAGCAATACAAAAATATAAGATTAATTTAAAAGATCAGCAACTTGCCTGTGCGCCTTTTTCATCAGAAGAAGGGCAGAGATATTTTAATGCAATGAAAGCCGCAGCAAATTATGCATGGGCAAATAGACAGGTAATAACAGATGGTATAAGACGTTCTTTTGAGAAAATTTTTAAAAAGGGTTATCATCATTTAGGGATGGAAGTCATCTATGATGTTTCTCACAATATTGCAAGGGTTGAAGAAATTGAAATTAACGGAGAAAAAAAATATTTATGTGTTCATAGAAAAGGAGCCACTCGTTCTTTACCGCCAGGACATTATCTTTTAAATAATGAATATAAAGAAATAGGTCAGCCAGTTTTGGTTCCAGGAGATATGGGTAGACATTCATTTATTTTAGTTGGCAAAAAAGAAAGTAAAGAGACATTTTATTCCTGTGCGCATGGTGCTGGCAGGTTATTAAGCAGACATCAGGCACTAAAGCAAGGGAAAAATATCAATTTGATAGAAGAAATGGAAAAGCAGGGCGTGATTGTAAAAGTAAGAAGCAAAAAACTTTTAGCAGAAGAGGCACCATTTGCTTATAAAGATGCAGAAGATATAACAGATATTGTTGAAAAAGCAGGACTTGCTAATAAAGTTGCGAGGTTAAAACCAGTTGCTGTGGTAAAAGGATAGAATTGTTTGAAAGGAATTTTTATATATATTGTTTAAACCAGATGTGGAAAATATTTTTTTGATTTCATTTGGGTGGGATGTTAAAAATTTATTTAATGTTATTATATATGACTTAACATTTTTTTAGTTGTTTTATTTTGTTTTTGTGGTATCCAAAAAATATTGACTTTGATATACATTGTTGCTATACTTAAAAAAAGAAATAAAATGATTGTTAAAAGGAGGTTTCTTATGAAAAAGTTAATTGTTTTAACCGCAACTTTGGCTCTTTTTGCAATGCCGTCTTTTGCTCTTCTTCATATTGGGATAAGTGGTGGTTATGCATACTCAAATATGGATCAACTAAACAATGCCTGGGAAGAAGCTAAATCAGATGCACAAGCACGCAACGGCGATGTCTCGCTACAAAAATTTGGTAATTCAGTTTTTGTAAATGGAGATATTGGTATCGGAATATTTCCTCTGCTTCATATCGGTCCAAGGGTTGGATTGCAGTATGTTTTTCCTGTCACAAATGAAGTTTCATGGGGAGTTGCTGGAACAGATTTTTTTAGCATAAAAGAAACTTTTTCATCAATGCTGGTTCCTTTAGAACTTGGCGCAACGCTTAATCTTGGAATTCCGTTTACTCCAGTTTCAGTTACTACGGGAGGTTATGCAGGTTATGGTATGGCTTTTGGAGTTAAAGAAGTAAACTACAAAACCGATAATGGAACTCCATATGAACTTAATTATACTCTGCCATATGATGGAGGCGGGTTTATGGCTGACCTTTCCGCCGCAGTTGAATGGAATATTTTTCCACTGGTTAATTTAAGTATAAATGCAGGCTATAGATATGCCTTAATTGAACATGTTAACGTGACAAAAGAAATTAGAGATCCTATTACAGGAGATGTGTTAATCAGTGCTGATGACCAACTTTCCATACTTCCGAAATCTTCTGAGGAAAAACTCAAAGTAAATTTTTCAGGATTTCTTGTTGGAGCAGGGATCAATATAAGGTTTTAATAATAAATCAGGGAATCCTAGATATTTGGTTATACTCTTTTAAAATCATTTTGTCAGTCGCATAACAAATATTTTTAATTAATAAAATAATTTTTTAAAGCGTTCGACCATTAAATTTTGCTTTTAAATTAGTTTAAATGAGAGATTCCGATTTATTCTACCTCTTAATTTTTATTAAATGCTTTTTTATCTTTGTCTTGTAACATTTTCTTAAGAATAAATAGATTATCTTTATTCATTATTTTTAACTTCTTTAAGTGTATACCATGTCTATCCTTATTCCCAACAAAAGTTTTTTAACTTCTTGACTAAATACGATATTTTTGATATAAAGTTAAAAAGTTCATTAATTTATTAACTTAAAAAGTTTTAATATGATTTTTTTTGAGTAACAATGAGAACAATATCACAAGGAGACGCAAGTGAACGAGATAATTCAGTTTCAAGCCCAAATAATGAAAACATTTGCACATCCTGTCAGACTGCAGATAATAAAATCAATATGCAAAAGTGAACATAGCGCATCAGAAATAATCAGAAAAATAAAACTGAGTAAATCTAACCTTTCGCAACATATGAAAATGTTGACAGGAATGGGGATTGTTTCCTCAAGAAAAGATGGCGTTTATATATATTATAAATTATCGAATAATAAAATATCTAAAGCATGCGAATTGATGCAGGATATTGCTCTTGATGCTCTTAAAAAAAAATTAAAATTATTGAATAAGGTAAAATAAAGGAGGCATTATCATGAACATTAAGGCAGATAAAACAGTGGATGCAAGAGGAAGTTCATGCCCGGGACCGCTTTTAGAAGCTAAAAAGGCAATAGGGGGGGTAAATATAGGACAGGTTATTGAGATACTCTCAAATGACGAAGGTTCAAAAAAAGATATTCCTGCATGGGCGGCAAAAATTGGGCACGAATGCATTGGTGTTGAAGAAGGTGACGAATACGATAAGATCTATGTAAAAAGACTTAAATAAGATATTTAAATAAAGTATAAGATATGAGTAAGATATTTATTGGTTCTACTCATAGATTGTATTTCATATATTAATCAAATAACATAGGTGGCTTGATGACAGAAGTTAAAACTGAATATAAACCAAAGATATTGATAATAACCATGGAACGCAGTTCATATCTTGCTGCTGATGCTCTGGGACAGATGCATATTGAGTACCCCGCGAGCGTTTATATATTTAAAACCATTTATCCGGGAATACTGCCTTCGTATTTTTATGTTGATACCCTCAAAAAAGGAATAGATGGAATTATTATTGCATCAGCTGGTTCTGATTGTCCCATAGAAGAATCATATAAAATGTTGTCGGATAATGTGAAAAAAGCACAAACAATAATGAAAGAAGAAGGAATAGCCGTAAAAAGACTTCGTCTTGTTGCTATATGCTCTGTATGTACCGCTGCGCTTTTGAAAGAGATAAACCAGATGGTTGAACTTCTTAAAAAATTCAAAGAAGAAGGTAAATTGTAATGATAGATTATCATGCAATTATAGTTGGAGGTGGTATAGCAGGAATAGAGAGTGCACTTAACCTTGCAAACCAGGGATACAGGGTACTTCTGGTTGAAAAGGAAGCGAGTATTGGAGGCAATATGATAGCTCTTTCTAAGGTTTTTCCAACACTGGATTGTGCAAGCTGCATAACAACTCCGAAAATGTCAGAAGTTGCCCATCACGAAAATATTGATATATTTACATATACTGAGGTCAAGAAGATAGAAAAGGATGGAAGTAATTTCAAAGTCACAATCCTTAAGAAACCAAGATATGTCAATGAAAAAACATGCATAGGCTGTAGAAAATGTGAGGAAAATTGCCCTGTTTATGTTAAACATGAATATGAAAGGGATCTTGGGGCAAGGAAAGCCATATGCATTCCTTTTACTACAGCTATACCACAGGTAGCCGTTCTTAATCCTGCAGATTGCATACAATGCGGGAAATGCTATGATGTATGCCCCACAGAACCAAAATCAATAGATTTTAATCAGAATCCGATAGAAGAAATCTATAATGCTGGCAGTGTTATTATGGCAACGGGATATACAATTACCCCTGTGGATAAAAAGAAAGAATATAATAATGGCACTTTTAAAAATGTTGTAACATCTTTTCAGTTTGAGAGGATGCTTGCGCCGAGTGGCCCTTTTGGTTTTGTAATGAGACCAGGCGACGGCAAAACCCCTAAAAATGTGGCATTCATTCTCTGTGCTCATTCAAGGGATAAAAGTTTGGGGATACCTTATTGTTCAAGAGTATGCTGTATGTATTCCATAAAACAGGCAATGCTGCTTTCAGGTGCTGTGCCGCTTGCTGATATTACGGTGTATTATATGGACATACGTGCATTCGGGAAAAATTATGAGCAGTTTTATAGAAATGCCGAAGCCATGGGTATCAATTTTGTTAAAGCCAAAGTTGCAAAGATAACAGAAGAAGCCAACGCTGATCTTAAACTTTATATTGAGCGTATTGAGGAAACAGGTAAGCCTGACACAGTAGTTCATGATCTGGTTGTACTTGCTAACGCCATTATACCTGCTATAGATCATTCGAAAATATTGCCTATAGAAATAGACGAATATGGATTTATAAAACAGGAACACCAGAAAGATGATCCCGCATTGACCAGTATACCGGGTATTTATGTTGCAGGCGTGGCAAGTGCGCCAAAAGATATTGTTGATGTAATAGCCGAAGCAGGGAATGCTGCAATGAAAGCATCAAACTATATAAATAGCAATTTAAAATCATCAACAGAAAAAATTAAACAGGGTGATAAATGAGGTGCTTTAACTCGTATCGTATGCTGCATGATGTATGTGGTATATATTATAGACAATATAATAAAAGAAAGGTAAATTACTTATGAGTGATGAAACAATTAAAACTGATAAACCTAAAATAGGCGTCTATGTTTGTCATTGCGGAGGAAACATCTCAGATGTTATAGATGTTGAGAAGGTTGCAGATGCTCTCAAAAATGTTGATGGTGTTCAATATACCACTCATTATGAATTTATGTGTTCGGATCCCGGACAGAATAAGATAAAAGATGCCATAAAAGAAGGGAAAATCAATAGGGTTGTAATTGCTGCGTGTTCTCCGCGTCTTCATCAGCTCACATTTATGAATTTGCTGGAAAAATCAGGATTGAATCCGTATTTTTTAGAACAGGTAAATATCAGGGAACAGGCAAGTTGGGTTCATAAAATGGATCCTGAAGGAGCAACTGAAAAGGTAATAAAACTTACAAAAGCTGCAGTAGAAAAAGTAAAACTGGCAAAACCGCTTGAAAAGATTCAAGTTTCATCGCTGTCGTCCGCATTAATACTCGGGGGTGGCGTAGCAGGAATGCGTGCTGCTATAGACCTTGCTGATAGAGGTGCACAGGTTTATCTTGTTGAGAAAACCCCTTTTCTTGGAGGCAATACAGCCAAATTGGGAAAACTTTTCCCAACGGATGATGACGCTAAGGAAATTGTAGTCAGACTTGCTGATAAAGTTCTTGAGCATAAAAATATAAAAGTTTATCTTAACTCGGAAATATCCGATATTGGCGGAGTTATAGGAAATTTTAAGATAACAGTTAAAACACGTGCAAGGGGAGTAGAAGGTAATGTTTCTGTTTCCATGTATGAAGAGGCTGTTGCTACCTGCACTGAGACTGTAAAGGATACGTTTAATGAATCTATTATTGACAGAAAAGCCATTTATATGAATTATAGGGAAGCAAGGCCATCAATCCCTGCTATTGACTGGGAAACTTGCACTAAATGTGGTAAATGTCAAAAAGCACTTGGTAACACACTTAAACTTGATGATGCATATACCGAATCCAGGGTTGAAGCAGGGATAATACTTGTCACAACCGGTTATGAACACTATAAACCAAAGGTTGGTGAATTTGGATACGGAAAAATTAAAAATGTTATAACATTGCCTGCTCTTATAAGAATACTTGATGAGAAAGGACCTTTTAACGGCAAACTTGAATTCAACGGAAAAAAAATAAAGAATATAGGCTTTATTCATTGCGTTGGAAGCAGGCAGATTGAAGGTGTTCATGATAAAGATATAAAAGAAGGCGAAGATAGACGTCTTAATAAGCATTGTTCCAGAGTATGCTGTACCGCAACTTTGCAAGCGGAAAATGAAATTAAAGAAAAATATCGTGATATAAATATTTTTGATTTTTACCAGGATATCAGGACATACGGGAGGGACCACGAATTAAAATATTATGATAAAGCATCGAAAAACGGAGTCCTATTCTTTCGTTACGACCCAAGAAAAGCCCCTGTTGTAGAAGAAAATAACGGGAAAATAGTCGTAACAGTTGAGGATCTTCTTACAAACAGAGAAGAAATGCAGGTTGAACTTGATATGCTTGTGCTTTCTACGGGTATGGTGCCGGCAGACGTGGGTTTTTTATCCAATAAATTCAAACTACCTAAAAGCGCTGACAGGTTTCTTCAGGAAATGCACCCCAAATTAAGACCTGTTGAAACGGCGATTGGCGGTATTTACATCGCTGGCACTGCTCAAGCGCCAGGTGATGTTACAGAAACCACAGCAATGGCATCTGCTGCTGCAGTCAAAGCATCAGCAATTTTGGAAGGAAATGGAGTTCAACTTGAACCTAATGTTGCATATGTTGATAAAGATAAATGCAAAGGACATGGAGAATGTATAAAAGTGTGTCCGGCGGAAGGCGCTATATTTATGAATAAAGAAAATAAAGCTGAAGTTAATGAAATTCTTTGT
Organism: Candidatus Methylomirabilis sp.; assembly: GCA_020722985.1. GTDB lineage: Bacteria > Oederibacteriota > PGYV01 > PGYV01 > DYJU01 > DYJU01. The sequence continues at coordinate 1,806 of DYJU01000008.1, read as the reverse complement.
GTTTCCTGTGGCAACTGCGTTGCAGTATGCCCTGAACGTGCAGTAGACATTAAAGGATATGAGATCAAGAAATTTGAGGTTATGGTTGATGCGATCATTAATGATTAGAGGTTACGGTTTTAATTGGCATAATAGTTTAGGTTGCTGGAACTGTTGTTGACGCTGTGATAAAAGTATAGACACGACCTGTCGTGTCTATAACAAGGAGGAACATAAATAATGAAAGGAATAGAAGCAATAAAAGGATTTAAAGAAAAGTTTGGAAGCCCATCAAAAGAGATTCTCGAAAGAAATAAATATAATAATAAGTGTATGTCTGCGCTTAAAAAGGTGCTTGCCGACAACAATGAATTGACTGTTCCTCAGGCTGCAGAAAAAACAGGAATTCCTGCGGACGAAGTAATGTGGTATTTTAATGCAATGAGAAAGTATGGAATTATAGTAATTACAGGCGATGAAGGAGACTATAAAAAATATTCACTAAAAAGGGGAACTGATTAATTAAAATGAATAAAGTTAATACTGATTTTATAAAAGAGATACAAAAGTATGGTGCATTTGATATAACTGCTTGTTTTAACTGCGGCAATTGTACTGCTGTTTGCCCGCTTTCGCAGGAAGATGGTTCTTTCCCACGTAAAATGATAAGATATGCCCAGATTGGACTTAAAGATAAACTTCTTGATAAAAAAGAGATGTGGATGTGTTATTATTGCGGGAAATGTTCGGAGACATGTCCAAGGCAGGCAGAGCCTGGAGCTTTTATGTCCGCACTCAGGAAATATGCCATTGCCAAACAGGACATAACAGGTTTTTCCCAATTGTTGTTCAAAATGCCCTGGCTTAACTTTATATTCCTTATGTTTGTTGCATTGGTATTTGCACTCTTCCTGTATGGGGTAAGGGTGGAAAACGCAGAAAACGAAAAAATTATTGAAATATTTCATATACCATACCACCTGATTCATGATATGGGCATTATTATTCTGGCAATTGCAGGATTTGCTCTTTTAGCTGGCATCATTATGATGTTGTTCAGGTCGCTGGATATTAAGGAACTTATACCAATATTTAAAGAAAAAAAACCCGGAGTAAAAACTTTAATCTGGCTTCTTATCAAAGAAGCGTGGAATGTTGGATGGGGAGAGATGCTCGCGTTTAAAAGATACCAAGGGTGTGATGCTGAAGAAGATACGAAAGGAGAAAAGCGAGAGACGAAAGTCGGCTTTTTGATGAAACCATGGTTTTTACACGCTACTATAGCCTGGGGGTTTTTTGGTTTATTTACGGCAACAGTATTGGACTTCTTATTCAAAGACCCTGCAATACGTGTCCCTCTATGGTATCCTCCAAGGTTGTTGGGAACAATAGCAGGTATTTTCTTGATATATGGAACTTCTGTTGTTATTGTAAAAAGAGTTATTGCAAAGGAAAAAAAGTATTCAAATACAACTTTTGCTGACTGGTGGTTTTTGCTTGCTCTCTGGTATATAGGTCTTACAGGATTTATACTTGAAATACTGGTATATCTGCCAGAAGTAGATCCTAAAACCGCAGATATACTTTTCCTGTTCCATGTGGCTCCTGCAATGGAACTTATCGTTCTTGCGGCTTACACAAAACTTGCGCATGTATTTTACAGACCAATTGTTTTGTTTTCATATAATCTGAAAAAACAGTTGCTTAATCTTAAAACGTCTCCCAGGGAAGAAAAACAAAGTGATAATGAATGAATATCGGCAGTATAAAATAGAAAAAATAATTAAACTATTATGGAATGGACATGCTTATTGATATTAAAACAGG
>DYJU01000076.1 GCA_020722985.1 Candidatus Methylomirabilis sp. | reverse complement strand
AACAAAAATTTATTTATAGACTAATTTTATTCTACCAGTGGCTAAACTGTTACAGATAAAGAATTTTCCTTTTTAAAAGAAGATTAAGTGGTAAAATGTCATGCGTCAGGTGGCAAGTTATTTATTGGAACGTGTTCGGAAAACACAAAACTCTTGTTTGGTGATGAATGAACACAGATATAATAAAAATCTTTATCTACTTTGCCAGGAGAGTTAAGAGAGGATACTCTCTGGTCAATTAACAAAATTAATTGAGTTTTGTGGGGACCTCTGGCTTCAGCACCGAAGTGGACACACTTTTTATTCTTGCGAATAAAAATTCTTTGAATTATAATAAATTGTATAAAATTAAGAGGAGCAATTATGACCCAATATATTTTAAATTCAGTTAAAGACAGTTGCACGATAAAAACTAAAACTATTGAAGTTCATAAAAATAATTTACTAAAAGTATCCGACCTGATTTATTCGGCGTTAAAAAATAAAAAAAAGATACTTCTGGTTGGTAATGGTGGTTCTGCGGCAGATGCACAACATATAGCTGCTGAATTTGTGGTTAGATTAAAACAAAATAGAAAAGCTTATCCTGCAATTGCTCTTACCACAGATACATCGGTATTAACTTCCTGTGGTAATGATTTTGGGTATGATATGGTTTTTAAAAGACAGATAGAAGCATTAGGTGAAAAAGGAGATATTTTGATTGCTTTGTCTACTTCTGGAAATTCTAAAAATGTTTTAGAAGCAATAGAAGAAGCTAAAAAGAAAAAAATAAAAATAATAGGTTTTACAGGAAATAACGGTGGCAAAATGAAAAACAGATGTGATATTTTAATTGATGTAAAATCAGAAAATACCATGCGTATTCAAGAAACTCATATTACTTTTTTGCATATAATATCTGATATAGTTGAAAAAATGTTAACAAAAGGTAAAAAAAATGAAAATAAATAAAAGTCATTTAAAACGGATAATAGATAAATTTAAAAATAAAAAAATACTTGTAATCGGCGATTTGATGATAGATGAGTATATCTGGGGAAAAGTTTCACGTATATCACCAGAAGCGCCTATTCCTGTTGTTGATGTTGAAAAAGAAGAATTCAAACCAGGTGGTGCTGCCAATGTTATTTTAAATTTAACATCTCTTGGTGCAAAAGTTTATTCCGCAGGCGTTGTTGGTGATGATGTGGTAGCACATAAATTATTGAAATATTTAAAAAAGAATAGAGTTAATACAGAACCTATTGTTGTTGATAAAAAAAGACCAACAACAATAAAAACGCGTGTAATAGCACACAGTCAGCAGGTTGTAAGGATAGATAGAGAAAAAAGAATATTGTTATCGCAGAATATAATTAATCAGATGATAGATAAAATTAAAAAAAATATAAAAAATGTTAATGCTGTTATTTTTTCTGATTATGGAAAAGGGGTAATAACAGAAGAACTTGTAAAATTTGTAGTTAAAAATGCAAAAACAGAAATAATAAATGTTGACCCAAAACCTAAGAATATTAAAATATTCAAAGATGTAACTTTAATTTCGCCTAATAAAAAAGAAGCTCAGGAGGCAACCGGGGTACATATAGAAAATGAAAATGACATTGATAAAGCAGCAGAAGAATTAAAAAAAATAACAAATACAAAAGCAATTTTACTTACACGTGGAGAAGAAGGTATGACTTTATACTTTGAAAATCAAAAATATCATATTCCAACAGTTGCAAGAGAGGTTTATGATGTAACAGGCGCCGGTGATACAGTTATAAGTGTTGTAACTCTTGCATTAACGGCAGGTGCTAATTTTAGAGATTCTGCTTATCTTTCAAATATAGCAGCTGGAAAGATTGTTGCTGAAATTGGGGTTGCGGTTTTAAAACCAAATGAACTAAAAGGTGCTGTAGATGAAATTTAGAAAAATAATTTTTTCCAGAAAAAAGTTATTAAAAACATTAAAAGAACTAAAAAAACAAAAAAAAAAGATAGTTTTTACAAATGGATGTTATGATATTTTGCATATTGGACATATAAAATTTTTAAAAAAGGCAAAAAAATACGGAGATGTTCTTTTAGTTGCTTTAAATAGTGATTCTTCTGTAAAAAAAATAAAAGGAGAAAAAAGACCTATTATTCCGCAAAGAGAAAGGGCAGAGATTTTATCAGCATTGGAATTTGTAGATTTGTTAACTGTATTTTATGAACCGGATCCTTATAATATAATTAAAGATATAAAACCAGATGTTTTGGTAAAAGGTGGAGATTGGCCTTTAGATAAAATTATAGGTTCTGATATAGTAAAAAAAGAAGGTGGAATAGTAAAAAATATTAAATATATAAAAGGCAATTCGACAACAGAAATAATAAATAAAGTTTTAAAAAATTATTCATAAAGAGGGAGCGTTATGAATATTATAGGAATAATACCTGCAAGATTAAAATCAACAAGATTAAAAGAAAAAATGTTAATAAAAGTAAATGGAAAAACTATTATTGAACATACTTTTTTAAATGTAAAAAGATCAAAATTTATTAAAAAATTATATGTAGCAACCGATGATAATAAAATAAAAAAAGTTATAGAAAAAGCAGGTGGAGAAGTTATTTTAACTTCCCCGCGATGTAAATCGGGGACGGAAAGAATACGGGAAGCATTAAAGGTTCAACCAGCCAATATAAATGATATAGTTATAAACATACAGGGCGATGAGCCACTTTTAGAAACCAGATTTATTGATAAAGCGATAAAAACGTTAATTAATGAAAAAGATTGTAATGTTGTTACACTGGCAACACCATTTAAAGATTTAAAAGAAGCTCAAAATCCTAATTTTGTAAAAGTTGTTACAGATTCAAATAATAATGCGCTTTATTTTTCGCGCGCTTTAATACCATTTAGCCGTGATGGCAAATACCAGATGAAAGATATTTTAAAGCATATTGGCATTTATGTTTTTAGAAAAGGCATTTTGGATAAATGGCTTAATTTAAAAAGTAAATATGAAGAAATAGAAAAATTAGAGCAATTAAGATTAATTGAAAATTCGTCCAGGATAAAAGTTGTTATAGTAAATAGTAAAAGTATTAGTATTGATACAAAGGAAGATTTAAAGAGATTCAGAAAATTTATAAAGAAAAGAAAAAGAGATGGATGAAAAAGAAAAAAGAGAATTAGAGTGTGATTTATTAAAAATTTCTCAAACAAAATATAAATCGGCGCAGGAAAAATTCAATGCTTTACAGGCGCTTGCTAAAAAGTATAATATGCCTTTAGAAAAGTTGTTAAAAAATATAATAATGGAATGGGTATATGAGGATAGAGAAAAAAAGTTTGGAAAAAAAAGTTAAAATAACAGAAAAATTCAAATTAACCCAAAATGATTTTTTCTTTATAGGTGGACCATGTATTATAGAAAATGAAAGAATGGCATTTTTTATTGCAGAAAAATTAAAAAAAATAACAGAGGAATTAAAAATACCTTTTATTTTTAAATCATCTTATGATAAGGCAAACAGGAGTTCTTTAAAAAGTTTTCGTGGTCTGGGTTTAAAAAAAGGAATTAAAATATTAGAAAAAATAAAAAAAGAGTTAAAAGTTGCAATTTTGACAGATGTGCATGAAGTAAATGAAGTAAAATTTGTTAGTGATATAGTTGATGTGCTTCAAATACCTGCTTTTTTATGCAGACAGACAGATCTTATTTTACAAGCAGCAAAAACAGGCAAAGCAATTAATATAAAAAAAGGACAGTTTTTATCACCGGGTGAAATTTTTAATATTATTAAAAAAGTTGAAAGCACAGGAAATAAAAATATATTATTAACTGAAAGAGGATATTCATTTGGTTATAACAATTTAGTTGTTGATATGCGGTCTATAGATATAATGAAGGAATCCAGATATCCAGTTATAATAGATGCAACACATTCTGTTCAAAGACCTGGTGGTGCTGGCGATAAAAGTTCAGGTGATAGAAAATTTATTCCGATAATCGCAAAATCAGCAATTGCCGCAGGAGCAAATGGTATTTTTATGGAAGTTCATCATGATGTGAAAAATGCCTTATCTGATAAAGATACTCAATATCCACTTAATGAAGTTAAAAAACTTCTTACAAAATTAAAAGATATTTTCAAAACAGTAAATGAATAACGTAGAATATATAGCATATATTGATGGGGCATCATCCGGAAATCCCGGTAATTCCGGGATCGGGATTTTAATTTATAAAAATTCAGAGATTTTTTTTGAATTGTCAAAAAATATTGGCTATGCAACAAATAATATTGCGGAATATACCGCCCTTTTAGAACTTTTAAAAGTAGCAATAGAAAAAAATATAAAAAAAATAAAAATTTTTTCAGATAGCGAACTTTTATGCAGGCAGATTTCGGGAGATTATAAGATAAAAAACTTAAAATTAAAAGAAATTTATAATAAAATAAATGAATTGAGAAAAAATGTGGATTTTGAATTGATTCATACAGGTAATGAAAATAATAAGCAGGCAGATAAATTAGCAAAGAGAGCAAGCAAAAATTTATAATTTATATTTCTGTAGAGCGGGATATTTTTTTAACTTTTGGTTATTGATTAGATATTAATTAAAAAATTCTGGAGGAATGATATGTATGAATTGCTGGTGTTTATATTTTCTACAATTTTATTATTGACAATATATGCGGCTATAAGATATGGTTTTAACATAGTTTTTTTATATATCGGACTTTTTTCAATTGTTCTTATAATATGGGGGGGAATTGCAATTTTTGAAGAAAGGAAAAAATAAAGGATGGATATTTTAGAAAAAGTGGGGAGTTTAATTTCTAAATGCAATTTTGATTTATGGGATATTTTTTATGAAAATTCAGAAAGTAAGATAATTTCTCTTGAAAATTCAAAGATTGAACAATTTAATTCTTCCTTCTTATCAGGCGCTGGCATAAGGGGAGTTAAAGATTTTGAAATTTTTTATAAAAGTTTAAATGAGATAAATGAAAAAAATTTAGTTAGAATCATTAAAGATTTTAAAAAAAATTATGTAACAGATAAAAAAAACAAACTAAGAAGAAATAAAATTATATTTAATTTATCAAAAAGTAAAATTAAAACACTGCATAAGAAGGTAACAGAAAGAAAGAAAATAGAGATATTAAAAGAACTTGATAAATATATAAGGCAAATAAGTCCGCATATAAAACAGGTAAAGTTGATACTTTCTGAAAAAAAACAGAATGTAAAAATATTAAATGATGAATTAAATTATATAGAAGATACGCGTATTTATACAAATTTTATTTTTTTTATTGTTGGAGTAAAGGAAGAGAGAATTGAGACAGGATATTCAGTTGTGGCTGGAACAAAAGGGTATGAATTGTTTGATGAAATTGATCTGAAAGAAAAGGCAAGACAAACAGCAGAGTCGGTTTTAAAATTACTTGACATTAAAGAAAGATTAACAGGAAAAATGACAGCTGTAATTTCTGCAGAAGCAGGTGGAACCTTGATACACGAAGCCGTCGGGCATTCATTAGAAGCAGATTTAGTGCAAAAGGGACTATCTGAATATAAAGGGAAAATAGGAGAAAAGGTTGCTTCTCCTTTAATAACAGTGATTGACGACGCAAACATACAAGGAAAAAGAGGTTCTTATCATTTTGATGATGAAGGAGTAAAGGCTCAGGCAACTGTCTTGATAGAAAATGGAATTTTAAAAAATTATTTATACGATAGATTGACAGCATTAAAAGATGGAAAATCTTCAACAGGGAATGGAAGACGGGAATCATTTTTTCATATTCCAATACCGCGTATGTCCAATGTTTATATAAAACCTGGTAAAGGGAAAAAAGAAGATTTAATCAAAGATACAAAAACAGGAATTTTTATAAAAAAAATGGGTGGGGGGCAGGTTAATACGGTAACAGGCGAATTTATTTTTGAGATAAAAGAAGGATTTAAGATAGAAAAGGGGAAAATAGGAAGACCTGTAAGAGATGCAACTTTACTCGGCAAAGGGCCTGATATTTTAAAAAACATTGATGCGGTTTGCGATGATTTGGGATTTGAATCGGGAACATGCGGAAAAGATGGACAGGGCGTTCCGGTATCAGATGCGCAACCCACAATAAGGATACCAGAAATACTTATTGGGAGTAAATAATTAATGAAAAAAGTTTTGATAATTTTAAATCTTTTTATATATAGTTTTTTGATTTTCGGTTGTGCGAGTTTAAGTGAAGAAAGAAAAAAATATTTTCTTGAAAAAAAAGCACAGGAAACATATATTGAGATAGAAAAAAGTAAGGTAAAATCACAAAAAGGATGGGATGAAAAAAATAATGCGAAAATAGCAGGGGGCGTTGTTGGGAGCTTAATTCTGGGGAGCGTAACATTTTTGATTTTTAAGGATGAATTATCAAAATCAAAAAATATAGGATTTGATACAATCGGCATATATATAATCGGACTTTTTATTGTTGTTGGATGGGTAGGGGGATATGAACTGGGCGGAGTTGTTTATGATGCTTTTAACCCTCAGAAATAAAAACACTTATAGATTTTTCAAGCGTTTACCATGTTTTTTCTTATTCATAAGGATAATGAAATTTTTCTTGAAATGGGGATTTTTTCAAGTATAATTAAAATAACACAAAAGATCAGGAGGATAATTTATGAAAAAGAACTTAATAGCATATATTGAGAGAGATCCTGAAACTAAACTACTGGTAGCAGAAATACCAGGGATTTTAGGCGCACATACGCAAGCTGAGACAATGGATGAATTAATTGCAAATATGAAAGAAGTTGTTGAATTATGCCTTGAAGAACAGAAGAAAAAAAAGATAAAAGTGCCAGAATTTGTAGGTCTACAGGAAATAAAGGTAAATATTTGACGAAAATTCCAATAATTCCTGCCAAAAAGGTTGAAAAAATTTAATTCAAAATGGGATTTTATAAAACAAGACAAAAAGGAAGCCATGCTTTTTACAAACATAATGATGGAAGGGTAACTACATTGCCTCATCATAGCTTTGTCAGGCGAAATTTAAATGTCCAGATTATAATAAAATGTTCAATGTTTAAAGATAAAAATAAATGTTTTTCATATTAGAAAGGCGAAAGAAAATATTTTAAAATTTTGTCGTATGTCGGTTGCCGATTAAAAAAAAATCTACAATATTAAAACAATTTTTAATTTTCATTTTATAGTAAACAACAAACAATAAAAAATCGTCCAAAAATTTAAAATACGTTTTATTGACAGAAAAGATTTATTATGATAATCTTTTAAAAATTTATTAAATAAAAGGAAGAAACTATGCTAAAATTAGCGAAAGTAGTTTTAGTTATAATAATTATTTTATTTTGTAATTTATTATATTCAGAATCATCAAATAATATAACAAAAACTGAAAAAAAATTAACTTTAGATGAAAAATACTATCCCACGGTAAAAGGAAACATATTATATTTTGAAGCATATAAAAAATCAGAACCAAAAAAGTTATTAAAAATAAAAGTAGAAGTAAAAGATATAGAAACAAGGGATGGTAAGGAATATTTTTATTTTTATGCTCCGCAGGTTGATGTAAGATATTTAATAAGAAGGGATAAAAATGGTGTTTATACGCGTGCAATAAGGTATCCTTTTCCAATTTTTAATTTTTCAATAGAAGCAAATATAATTCCTGAAATTAATTTTTTTAAGTTCCCTATAAAAGAAAAAAACAGATGGGAAGAAAAAGCAAAAGCATCTGCCCAGATATTATTCTGGACTATAGAAAAAAATGTTATAAGTAATTTTGAAGTAATAAAAAGAGAAAAACTAAAAACAAAAGCAGGGGAAATTGATGCATATTTAATTCATGCTATAGTTACCCAGGATAATAAAAAACCAACCGTTGAAAAATACTGGTATGGTAAAGGATTGGGTTATGTCAGGGCAGATACCAATGTCCATTTTGCGGAAATTGTAGGATATAGTATAATAGATGAAGAGACGGGTGAAAAACATGAAAAATTACCAGAAAAGGTAGAGGAATATGAATAAATTAAGATTAATTATTTTGTTTTTTTTGATTTTATCTTTATCAGGTTGCAGCATAAAAAGAATGACAATAAATGCAACTGGTAGTTTTATGGAAGATGTAGTTAAAGCATTTTTTGAAGAAGAAGATATTGATTTTGCCAAACAGGCAATTCCTGCTAATTTAAAATTATTAGACGGGCTTATCAGAGGTTCAAATTATGAAAATGATGACCTGTTATTAAAGGGATGTAAATTATATGGGATGTATGCAATGGGATATTTAGAAGATGCAGATACAGACAGAAAATTAGAAAAAGAAAATTTGAAAAAAGCATCATATTTTTATAAGAAAGCAAAAGATTATGGAATGAAAATTTTAACTAAAAACAATGATTTTAAAAATGTTCTTGATAAGGATTTTTCGGAATTTGAAAAAATGATGGTGGCATTTAATAAAAAAGATATAGAAGCGCTTTTTTGGACAACTTTTTCCTGGGGTTCATATATAAATTTAAATAAAAACTCTGTTGAAGCAGTTTCTGAACTTCCAAAGGTAAAAACAATGATTGCAAGGGTTTTAGAATTGGATGATGAATATTTTTATGGTTTGCCTCATTTATTTATGATAGTTTATTATTCAATGCCGAGGATGTTTGGCGGAGATATGGAAAAAGCAAAAGGAGAATATGAAAAAATAAAAGAAATATCAGATGGTAAATTTATTCTGGCAGATTTTTTTATGGCAAAATATTACGCAGTGCAGACGCAGGATAAAAAATTATTTGATGAACTTTTATCCAATATTGAAAAAACGCCAGATGATATAATACCCGAAAAATTATTTACCAGGATAGCAAAAAAGAAAGCAGAGATATTAAAGATTAAATCAAAAGATCTGTTTTAAAAACGATCTTTGTAATAAATTAATCACAGATAAAAACTGTTAAATACCAGATAAGAGTTGCATATATAAGTATTGATTGCCGTATTTTATTTGTTATGTGATAAACGTTGTGTGGTAAATATTTATTGGATAAGATTTAAAAATAAATTTTTTTCTTTTTATAAAAAAGGTAATAGTTCAGCCACCAGAAGTGAACTTGGAAAAGTGTGGCTACTGGTAAGTAA
>DYJU01000075.1 GCA_020722985.1 Candidatus Methylomirabilis sp. | reverse complement strand
TAAATCTATTCATAAAACAAAAGTTTAAATACTTTTTCCGCCTTGCAAAGCACCTGATTATTTTATTATTGCACAAAAACCTTAACCTTTTTTAAATAAATTCCCTCTTACAATATCAATATCATCTTTATTAAAATATTTCATAAGCCAGATAAAACTCATAAACATTACAGCATATATAATAATCTTTATTAAAAATAAAAGCAATGAACTTTCATATTTTAAATTAGCATTGATAAAATAAATAGGTGCATAACTTATAAAACCAGCAACAACAGGTTTTATAATTATATTTTTCAAATCAATAAAATATCCGGTTATTTTATAAAAAATTATCAATAAAAAAGTCGCTCCCAGAACCATTGAAATTACAGTCCCCGTTAATGCACCTTTAAGTCCATATTTTAAAGCAAGCAAACTACTCAATATAATATTGATTACAGCTGTTATTGCTGATATTCGCATTGGCTCATTTATTTTTTCCATCCCATTTAAGATAAAAGTAGGCGCATAACCTAAAAGATTATAGGTATATCCTATACATAAAAAAAGCATAACCATATATGCCTGTTCATAACCCGCACCAAGCCATAAATTTAAAAATTCTTTTCCAAATATTACTATACCAGCACTTAAAAATATCCCGGTAAATAAAATATATTTACTTGCTTTATTAAATAAAATGGATATCTTTTCGCTTTTATTTTTTGCTTTTAATTCAGCAGCCGCAGGAAGTAAAGAAGGCATTCCCAGCATATCAGGAACAGTTGCTATATATTTTGTTATACTCGCACCTATCTGGTAATAAGTAACCACAACAGGATTCAAAAGATAGCCCAAAACAAGTTTATCAAAATTATAATTTATAAGTCCTGCCGCCCTTGTTATAAACAAACGCAAACTTATTGATAATATTTTTTTTAATTTTTTTATTTCAAATAAAAAAGGATTAAAATGAAGTAATGGAAACATTTTTTTTGTTATTATAATAATAAGCAAAGTTTCAAAAATGGTTGTTGTCATCTGAACTATAACTACACCTTTTATCCCATAGCCCTTATATAAAAAATATACCATAAGACCCAATCTGATATAACCTATTATTATATGCAGTATATTATGAACATATATAATATTAAAGGAAGCAAGGAGATGGGCATAACCTGTTAAAATAAAATTTATTATGAAAAGGTAAAAACTTGCCGCCAGTATAAAACGGACAATTTTAATATCTGTATTATCAACTTTAAAAAATGTTTTTATTAAAAAATTTTCTGAAAAAAAATAAAAAATACAAAAAAACAGAGCACTTATAAGATAAAAAACAAAAAATGTATTTATAATTTTATTTATTTCAAAACTTTCAGTTTCAGGGTCATATTTAGGCACAATAACAGAAAGCGCTGATGATGTCTGTAAACTACCTATAAGTTCTATAAAAACAAGAATAGTTCCTGTTAAAACCCATATACCATAAATTTCTTTTCCGACAAATCTTAAAATTATTGGTGTAACTATAAAAAGTATAGGAAAAGTTACAAGAAAAAAAATCAAATTAGTTATACTATTTTTTCTTAACCGTTGCTTTAATGGTTCGTATAAATACTTCCATTTGTCATCTCTATTACTGCTATCCATCTATTAACTACTCCATCGCAATAATTTATAAAGATTGAAAAGTGCCATCTGGACTGCCCTTGCCCGCACAACATCCCTGCTTCCTGAAAAATTATGTTTATATGAATTTTCATTCCCTTTAACATTTATACAGGAATAAACAAGACCAACTGGTTTTTCATCGGTTCCGCCTGTTGGTCCTGCAATGCCTGTAATTGATACGCCGATATCTGTCCTGAATTTTTCCCTGCAATTTTTTGCAAGTTGCCTTGCACATTCCTGACTTACCGCACCATATTTTTCCAGTGTTTCTTTTTTGACACCTAAAATTTCCGTTTTAGCATAATTTGAATAAACATTAACTCCACCAGAAAAATATTTTGAACTGCCCGGTATATTCGTTAATCTAAAAGATAAAAGACCGGCCGTGCATGACTCAGCTGTTGAAATTTTTAAATTCCTTTCAAATAACAAATTGGCTATCTTTCCTTCTAAAGTTTCATCATCTTCTGCAAATATATTTTCATTTAACCTGTTATAAATTTCTTTTTTCTTTTCTTCTATCATTTCATCTGCTTTTTTTTTATCTTCTGCTTTTGCAGTTATTCTTATATCAATTTCTATCTGATGAGCAAGAACCCCAATAGTTGGATTTGTTGAATTTTCAAAAATATCTTTAATTTTATCATTTATTTCTGACTCTGGAAGTCCTGTTACTTTTAGAGTTTTATATTTTATTATACTTTTTCTGTAACCCTGTTTTTCTAATATAAAAGGAATAACTATCTTTTCCATCATAGGATGCATTTCAGAAGGAACCCCAGGCATTGCTATGATAAATTTTGAGTTATGTTCCACAATAAAACCAGGTGCTGTTCCAACAGTATTTTCAATTATCAACGCTTCTTCCGGTAAATACGCCTGAATTTTATTGCATTCCGGCATCTCAATTTTCCTATTTTTAAAAAATTCATTTATCTTTAATAAAATATCATTTTTAAAAACTAACTTTTTCCCTGTAAATTCTGAAACTGCCTGTCTTGTTATATCATCAACAGTAGGTCCCAATCCACCGGTTAAAATAATTATATCCGCCCGCTCAAAAGCAATTGATAATGCCTGCTTTAATCTTTCTGTATTATCGCCAACAGTAGTCTTAAAAAAAAGGTCTATTCCAATTTCTGCAAGTTTATGACTTAAATAAACAGAATTGGTGTCTATTATCTGTCCTAATAAAAGTTCTGTGCCAACTGTAATTACTTCTGCCTTCATTTTAAAGATTCTTTTGCTTTATTTATAATTGGTTCAATTAAACTTGTAAACTCCATTGGGATTACAAATTTTGTAGAATCCTTTGCGCCAAGTTGTTTTAATGCCTCAAAATATTGTATAAGCATTGTTTTTGAATCTATTTCTTTTGCTGCGGTAAAAATGGTTTTTAATGCCTGGGCATAACCATCCGCTCTTAAAATCTGTGCTTGCTTTTCTCCTTCTGCTTTTAATATCTCTGACTGTTTCTGTCCTTCTGCAACTGTTATTGCTGCTGTTTTTTGTCCTTCTGCTTCTGTTACAATAGCTCTTCTTGTCCTTTCGGCTGACATCTGTTTATTCATAGATTCCTGTATTTCTCTCGGTGGAATTATTTCCCTTATTTCTACGGATGTTACTTTTACCCCCCATCTTTCAGTAACTTCATCAAGTTTGGACCGAAGTTGAATATTTATCTGCTCTCTTTTCGCCAGAATATCATCAAGAAAAATATCACCAACAACCGCACGCAAAGTAGTTGTCGCTATCCCCTGAGATGCACCTGCAAAATTACTGACCTGCACAACGCTTTTTACAGGGTCAACCACTTTCCAGTAGATTAAAAAATCAATATTAATAGGTGCATTATCTTTTGTAATGCATGTCTGCCCAGGTATTTCTAAAAAAAGTTCTCTTAAATCAACCCATACAATCTGATCAACTATCGGTATAATAATTACAAGCCCTGGTCCTTTATCACCAATACATCTCCCTAATCTGAAAACCACCAATCTTTTATACTCTGGAACAACTTTTAAAAATGAAGGAAAAATCATAAAAAGCAAAATAAACAATAAAATTATCCATCCTAACATTTTCATACCTCCTTGTTTTTTTCAATTTTTTTAACTTTTAATCTCATCCCGATAACTTCTATAACTTCTACAATATCCCTTGCTTTTATCTGTTCTTCTGAATATGCCTGCCATTCTTCACCACCGATATTTGCAACACCCGACTCAAAAATATCTGTAACAGCAATCCCTTTTAAACCAATCAATGTTTCTTTTCCTATAACTCTTTTTTTTCTCTGTGCTTTAATAATTGCAACAAGAACAATTCCTATAATAATAACAGTTAAAATAATCATTAATACAATGATTAAATAAGAAGGTGCCCAATCCTGTCCAAATTTCCTGCTGGGAAATAAAAAAAGAGAGCCTAAAGTTAAAGATATGATTCCACCAATTGTCCACGCACCAAAAGTTGGTGTCATTGCTTCTGCTATAAAAAATATAATGGCAAGTACAATAAGTATCATTCCCGCAGCATTTATAGGAATACTATCAAATCCAATAAATGCAAGAACTAATGATATCGCGCCTGCAACACCAGGCAAAAAAGCTCCTGGATGAGCAAGTTCATAGATTACCCCATATATACCTATTATAAAAAGAATATATGAAATATTAGGATCTGTAAGATAATGCAAAAATTTATGTTTTGTGGACGGTTCTAATTTTTTTATTACATAACTATCTGTTTTTATATTTAATTTTTTGTTTTCTATCTCTATCTGTTTATTATGAATTTTTTTTAAAAGTTCATCAATATCTTTTGCAATAACATCTATCACATTTTCTTTTAATGCCTCTACTTCTGAAGATGAAATATTTTTTTTAATTGCATCTTCAGCCCATTTTTGATTTTTCCCCTTCATTCGGGCTAAATTTTTAATATATGCGATAGAATCATTTGTTATTTTTTCTGACGCTTTATTTCCAACAAAATCTATAGGGCTTGCAGTTCCTATATTTGTTCCTTCTGCCATTGCAGATATATGAGAAGATAATAGTATAAAAGTTCCCGCAGATGCTGCGCGAGCGCCTCTGGGTGAGACATAAGTAATTACAGGGACTTTACTTGCAAGAATTTTATCAACAATTGTTCGCATTGATTTTAAAAGCCCGCCAGGAGTATCCATTTCAATTATAACGCCCGCTGCATTTTCTTTTTCTGCTTTTTCTATTCCCTTTACAAGATAATCAGCAAGGGCAGCATCAATAATACCTTTTACTGTAAGTAAATAAAATTCCTGATTTGCAAGGAGTTGATTTGCGAAAATGAAAAATAGTAATATAGTGAATAAGAAAAAATTTTTTTTCATGCTTTACAATCTCCTTAATCCGTAGTAATAGTTTAGCCGTTGGTAGAACAAAATTGGTCAATAAATAAATTTTTTCATTTTGTCATTGCGAAGTCAGGCGAACGAGTCCCTTTGTCTTCTATTCCACCGTTCAATGAGCCTGACAAAGCAATCTTGCTTTTATACCTGAATGCTTTTTTGCCTTGTCTTTTTCCGTTTTCAACTGCGAGATTGCTTCGTCAGCCTCATACGCCCTTATTTCCTATTCTGTCTTTTTCTTTCGGCTTCCTCGCAATGACACCGCCATGTGTTTCCTTACTAATAGCCACACTTTTACAAGTGGACTTCTAGTGGCTGAACTATTACAATCCGTATTTATTTGATTATTTTATCTTATTTTTAATTTAAAATCAATTTAAATAACGTGCAAGTTGCGAAGGCGTTACAAAAATTATAAATTACTATCTCTGATACAATAACCATTTTTAATATTTGACAAAATAATTATTTTAATTATAATTTAAATACAGAATCCAATGTTGCCGGAGTGGTGAAACTGGCAGACACAGGAGACTCAAAATCTCCCGTTCGTTTACGAACATGTCGGTTCAAATCCGACCTCCGGCACCATTAAAATAATTTGTTTCTAATTTTTAAAGGAGTTTAAACCATGAAAAATCCTGATAAAGAAGCGAGAAAAGCAAAAAGAGAAACTAAAATAATACCCGTAGATTGCGTTGTTGAAAAATTTCCACCAGACATATATGGAGAAAAATTTAAATTAAAAGTTGGTGATTCTTTCAGAGGAACAACAATTAATGTAAGCGAAACCGGTATGCTTATAAACTGTGATTTTGTCCTGCCAGAAAGAACCATAATAAAAATTATTATCCCTGGTGGTGAAATAAAAGAAACACAGATTGAATTAAAAGCATCCATTGTTCGTGTAAAAAGGAACGCTTATAAAATTTTCGGGAGATACGCAGTTGGCTTGCAAATAATTGAAGGAAAAAAAGAAGACATAGAAAAACTTATTAAACATTTTATTTAGATGGTTTTTATTAAAAAATTTTTTATACCCTTCTTTCTCTTTCTTTTCTGTTTCTCTGTATTAATTTTAACTATTCCTTCTTCCGTTTACCTTGGCGATTGTGGTGAAACAATTACCTGTTCTTTTACCCTTGGAATACAACATCCCCCAGGATATCCATTATTTACCCTTTTGGGTAAAATTTTTTCTTTATTACCAATTGGCGATGTCTCTTTCAGAATATATCTGTTTTCATTATTTTTATCCGTTTTAAATTCTATTTTTATTTATTTTTTTATTTTGAAAAATCTCCAACTATTTGGAATTAAAAATAATTTAATTGTCCCTTTTTTCTCTTCTTTATTTTACATATTCGGCTGGACAATATGGCAACAATCAATTATTGCCAAAGGTGGTATTTATATATTAAATATTATGTTTGTAATATTAATAACTATTATTCTTTTTGAAATTTATAAAAATAAAAATATAAAATATATTTATCTTTTTTCTTTTATTTTTGGTTTAAGTTTAACTCATCACCACATGTCACAGATAATATTATTGCCTGTTTATTTGTTTCTTTTATATAAATCCCATATGCATGCCTTTCTAAAAACAAAAAATTATTTTTTTATTCTTATGTTTTTTATTTTGGGCATCTCTCTTTATATTTACCATCCTCTCCGCGCTAAAACAGCCATATTAAACTGGGGCGACCCTTCTAATTTAAAAAATTTTTTATGGGTTATATCACGTTATCAATATTTCGGTTCTGAAATTTCCAGATCTTTTTTAAACTCTTTAAATCAGATTTTAAAATTCTTTTTAAGTTTATCTTATGAAAATCTATTTGCTGGTATATTTTTTATTATTATCGGCGCAATATATTTATATAAAATAAACAAAAATATTTTTATCTATTTTACCGTAATTATTCTGTTATTTTTGATAATCACCGCTTCTTACCTCAATCTGACAAAAGATAGATTATATATAATGGAAACATATATAACCCCGGTTTATTTCCCGTCATCTGTTTTTTTATCTATCGGAATTTATTTTTTATCAAATTTCTTTAAAAAAAATATACACTTTTTTACCGTCATCTTTTCTTTATTATTAATTTTAATTCAGATCTTTGTTTTTTTTCCAAAACTTGATAAGAGTAGATATTTTTTTGCCTACGATTATAATAAAAATTTAATAATTTCTGCTGATTATAAATCCATACTTTTTACTGCAGGTGATGGTATTGTTTTTCCAACATGGTATTTAAAATATGTAAAAAATTTCAGGACAGATATAACACTTATAGGTTCCCCTGTCCTTCCCATGAAATGGGTAAGGGATAATATAACAAAACAAAATCCTGATATTAAAATGCCCAGGATTTTAACTGATAAAATAGGAACAGAATCAACTGGTAAAATTATAAACGCTATCATAAATTTAAACATAAATTCTTTTCCAATTTATTTTTCATACAATAAACCAGAAGAAAATTCATTGAATAATAATTTAGAAATAATGGCTAAAGGACTTATTTTTAGAGTTATACCAGCACAATTTACATTTATAAGCGAACAATATTTAAAAACCTTGCAAAATTTATGGAAAATTTATTCTTTAAGATGTTTATTCCCGCCTTTTAAAAATTTTGCAGATAAAAAAACAAAAGAACTTTACCTGCAGGATTATGCCATTTCTTTAAATTCAGCAGGCGTTTTGCTTGAAGAAAAAAAATTTTTAAAAGAAGCCCTTTATTATTATCAACTTGCGACTAAAATTTCTCCTTTTGATCCGGTTTATTTCTTTAATGCAGGTAATGTATATTATGCAATGAAAGATTATGAAAAAGCAATAGAATCATATAAAAAAAGTATTTTAGTTAACCCGAAATATGAAAATGCATGGTATAACCTTGGCGTTACATATTATATCAATCTTAAAAATTTTAAAGATGCTCTTTTCGCATTTAGAAAAGTAAAAGAAATAAATGCAAATAGAAAAGACATTGATGCTACTATAAATTTTTTGGAAAAAGTATTGAATCAAAAATAAAAATTTATCCCTGGCGCCTGTCAACAACGAATTCTGATTTGGGAAATTTTTGTGCGTATTGTTTTAATTCTCGGGCAATATCTTCAACCTGAGCATAATGGGAAAGTTTTCTTTTTACATTCCATACAATACTGATTGATAAAGTAAGAATCGGAGAACGTATCTCTTCCCCTTTTCTTGTATAGGTAATAATATAGCCCTTATCCCTGTCTTCTTCTTCATAATGTTGAATAATCAGCAAATCAAAAGATTTAATAAGTTCAGAGCAAATTTTTGTATATCTATCATGTGAAGTTATAATAACAAAATTATCGCCCCCCATATAACCTACAATATCTTCTTTTTCTCCATTTTCTTTCACTATATCATAAATTAAACCTGATAAAAACTTTAAAACTTTATCGCCGCTATCATAACCATAACGTTTATTATAAAATTTAAAATCTTTCATATCTATATAACAAATAGCTAATTTCTGGTTTTCATCCAATCTCCTGGCGATTTCCTTTTGTATAAAAAGAGCATCCGGTAGCCCTGTTAAAGAATGAATTCTTTCATTTTTCTTTGCCAGTTCATAAATCTCAGAATCCAGATTTATATTTAAATCAAAAACATCCGGTGTTTCAACCTTATTTTTTAAAATATCATCCTGAAGAAATTTTGAAGAAATTATAAGGTCATTTATTCTTAAATTATATTTATCTAAAACTTCTTTTATTGCTATTATTTTCTTTATCATAGTTTTATTGAATTTTCTATGTCCCGATGGTAATCTGATAGGCGTTATAAGCCCTAAACTTTCCCAGTATCTTAATGACCTTTCTGATAGTCCGCATAATCTTGATGCGGCACCAATACCTATTAATTTTTCATTCATATTTAATACCTCAACTTTTTATTTTATTTTGAAATTAATCCTTTATCTTTATGTGTTTTTTTATATCATATAAAATTAAATTTGTCAAGATATTTACATATTTTTGTTAAATTTTTTAATGTGGAAAAGTTTTTCGTGTCAAATTTTCGTTTTGAATTCTGTATTATTTTCAAAAAAACACCTTATTTTTAAAGGTTTTTTATATTTTTTGAGTTTTAGCAAAAAATGGTAATCTGTTAAAAATTTTGTGTTTTTCACATTATGAATACTTGTTTTATATTATTAAATACTATTAAATAATTTTTTTTTAATTTTTATAATTTTATTGTTTTTCAATTATTTGAAATTTCATTTTTTATTTATTGTAATAGTTTATCTACCAGAAGTCCGCTTGTAAAAGTGTATCTAATAGTTAAGGAAATACTTGGTGTTGTCATTGCAAGGAAGCCGAAAGGAAAGTTAAGAGAGAAAAATAAGGTCATATGAGGCTTAAGGA
>DYJU01000074.1 GCA_020722985.1 Candidatus Methylomirabilis sp. | reverse complement strand
AAAGATTTTGATGCAATCATTCTTAAAACAAAGTAAGTATAAAATAATAAAGCAATGGAATTTTAAAAAAAGATAATTCTAAAAATCTTAAAAGCATAAGGGTATAGGGGGACATAAACACTCTTAATTCTTCTAATAAAGTCTCTAATATATCTCTGGGATATTTTTCAAAAAGCTACTATATATTAAATAATAACAATTTATTAACAACATAATAACAAGTTATAAACAATTAATTTTATTAATAATTTATAATTATATATATTAAATTATTGACTAATAAAAAATAAATATTATAAAAAAAGTGATAGTTAATGATATAAAACGATAAAAATGATTTTAAGGCATTTTAAAGAAAGAAAAAAATATTATAGTATAATTTAACATAAAATCAATTATCTTTTATTTAAGAGGATTTTTGAATATAAAAAATGGTATATTTTGAAAATTAAAATAAAAAAAACATTGAGGCAAAAAAATGTTAAAAGAAGATATAGACATTTTTTTTAAAAGGAATTATGGGAAATTATTAAGGAAAGCGAGTAAATTAAAAATGACTTTATGGAAGGATAAAAGGGATTGGTTAAAAGATTTAGAGGAAGAGGATATAGTTGCTTATTATTATATATTCTGTATAAATGCAATATGGGGAATAAAAGAAGCTAAAGACATAGAATATAAGATCTACAGTAATGATTTCATACAATATTTAAAATTTATTAAACCTTTAAGACCTCAGGAGATATATAGTGTATCTTTTGAGAATTTAGATAAAGAAGATAAAAAATCTAATAATTAGTATAATAATAGAGGATGATTAAATGTTTTTTAATTTTGCTATTTATATATTAATATTATCTTTAATAATTATTATCATATATTATTTAATTAAATTATACAATATAACTAATAAATTAATAGAATATATTAATAATAATACAGATATAATAGTTAATAGTAAGAATATAAATAAGAAAAAAATATATATAGATTTAGCTGATAAAGAAATAGAAACAGATGAAAATGAAATTGTTTTTAAAAAAAGGTATATAAATGAAGAAAGAGATAACAAATAAAAATGAAGAATTAAATGATATTAAGATTAAACTTGAAGAAGGCGGAATAAATTTAGAATATACGATTTCGAAATTAAAAGAATTAATGGAATGTGATGTCAAAGATATTGCTTTAAGAGCGACTATTAAAGCATTAGAATTATTAACTAATAAAGATAAAAAGCAAAAAATAGAAGTTGATAAATTAAATCTATATTATCTGCAAAAAGAGAAAGAAGAAAATGGAAAATCAAATTAATAATTATGAACAATGGAAACAAGAAAGAAATAAAATAAAAAATGATTTATTTTATTTCGCTTATGAATATCTTGGATATATAGATTTAGTTCGAGGATTACATGATGAAGTATGCGATTTGTTAATGCAAGATAAACCTGTTTTTTTTATGATACCAAGAGGTCACTTAAAATCCTCTCTTGTTACCATAGCTAAAACATTATGGGATATTATTAATAATCCTAACAAAAGAACTTTAATAGTTAATGCCATATTTAGTAAAGCAATAGAATTTATATACGAAATAAAACAACATGCAAATAAACCTGAATTATATTATTTATTCCCCGAAATATTCTGGGAAAAACCCGAAAAAGAAAGCCCTTGTTGGAAAAGAGATGCACTTCAATTTAAAACATTAAACAATTATGTATTGCCTTCACCAACTATCCAAGCTATGGGTATAGATGGCAGTATAGCAGGTAGACACGCCGAAAAGGTTATTTTTGACGACCTGGAAAATGAAAGTAATTGGGATACCCCTGAAAAATTACAATTATTAAAAAATAAATATTTACAAATAAGTAAAGCAGTTTTAATCGGCGGTGGATTAAAAATAATGGCAGGTACTCCTTATGGCAAGGACGATTTTTATTCTTGGATACTTGAAAACGAGGATTATGCTTTATATAAGCGAAGTGTAATAGAAAATGAAACATTAATATTCCCAAGACATAGAAAAGGAGGCGCAGGCGTTACTTGGGAAGAAGTAAATAGCATGATGAAAAACCAACATTGGTTTAGTTGCCAAATGATGTGCTCACCTTTGTCGGATGAAAGTTCAACATTTTCTGAAAGTTGGTTATCTTACTATGAACAACTACCAGTCATAAGAGAAATTTATATCATTTGTGATCCATCTGTTGGAGCTACTAAATCAGCAGATAATGCAGTAATATTAACAATAGGCAAAGGTAGTGATGGGTATTTTTATGTTGTAAATTCACAAGCATATAAAACTAATCCCGAAACATTAATTGATGCAATTTTTAATGAATACTTGTTTTGGCATAAAAAAGCTTTAACAAGAGTAGGTATAGAATCCGTGACTTTTTCTGTATTATTAAAAAATTGGTTGCAATCACAATTCTTAGCAAGAGGAATAGCTTTTAATGTAGAAGAGTTAAAACCGGCAGGAAGACACAAAAGAGATAGAATAAAAGCTTTATTCCCTTATTTTGCCAACGGCATGATTAAGATGAAGAAAGATCACGAACAATTAAAATATGAATTATTAAATTTTGGAATAACATCAAAAGATGATCATGTAGATGCTTTAGCATATTTACTTGATATGGTAACAATAGATAACAGTATAGAAGTTTATTCACCTCAAAAAGATATATTATTAAGAGAAGAATTCGGAGCAACAGCTGATGCTATTTATGACAGATTTATAGAGGAGTTATACAATGGTAGTATTTGATTATACTTGTTCTAAATGTAATATTACCGAAGAAAGATTAGTTAATCATGAAGAAAAAGATAATCAATATTGTTCTATTTGTGGCAGTAAAATGAAAAGAGAATTTACTAATCCTAAATTAGATATATTTCAAGAATACATTGATTATTATCTTGATGATCATCCAATTTATATAAAGAGCAAGAAACAAAAAGAAAAACTAATGTTAGAAAAGGGCGTATGGTATTATAATGATTTTCATAATGATATAAAATAAAGGAAAAATAAATGGCTAAAAGAAAAATAAAAATATTATCAGGTACTACTCCAGAACAAGAAGAATTATTATACCGGCTTGATGAATATCGAGAGGAAAGCGATGAGGCATTTTCTTATCATAGAAAAAATTACGATAAGAATTACAAATATTGGCAAGGATTGCAAAAAACACAATCATTACCACGATACACTTCAAATGTAATGTACAACTTACTACAGGTTATAACATCAACTAAACTTCCCATATTAGTTCAAGATGATCCAACAATATCCTTTATTCCATATGAAAAAGGCGGGATAGAAGAAGAAACAGCAAGAAAACTGTCTAAAATAGTTGGCTCGTATGTCTGGAATAAAGAAAAAGCATTATTAAAATTAACGACAGTTGCACAAGATGCGATGGTTTATAATGTCGGTTTTTGGAAGATAACCTGGGATGCTACTAAAATTGTAGATAATAAACAAATTGGAGATGTTAGCATAATACCAATTGATCCGTATGCGATAAGAGAAGATCCGCTGGCTCATACACTTGAAGAATGTAGATATATAAGACATTTAAACATATTGCCATTAAATCTTGTTAAAAATATGTTCCCGCAATATGTTGATAAAATTGAAGCTGACAATGATATAGGAGATGAACTTGGTCAATGGAGATTTTTTGCTAATGCAACACAAGAAAATGCTCCAATAAAAACTGATGTTTGTCTAATTGAAGAATTTTATTTATCAAGCAAAGAAAACATCGGTACGAAAGAAACTAAAACTTATCCAAAAGGTAGATTTATAACAATTATAAATAAAAATTTAATTGTTAAGGATATAGAAAGCCCATATAATCACGGTAAACCTCCCTATGTGGCTTTTGTAGTGAATAACAAGCCACACTCCATCAGAGGATATAGCGATGTAGAATTGCTTATTCCAATGCAAGATATGTTAAACCATTTATTGCAACAGCAAGACGATATATTAGCAAAAATAACAAATCCAACCTGGGTAGTTGACCCAAATTATTTGCAATCAGGAACATTTGATGAAATAAGAACTACAATAAATAAAGTAGGACAAGTAGTAAAAGCCCCAAGAGGCGCGATAGAATGCATAAAACCAGCAGGTTTACCAGCCGAAATACCTAATTCAATAATGCAAATAGAACAGTCTATGCTGAGACAAGCAGGAATAACAAATGTTTTACTTGGTGAAGGTCAATCACAACATAGAACAGCAAGCGGTTTAGAAAGATTATGGGAAGCAGGAACATCAAGAATAGGAATGTCTACAAAAAATCTTACCTGGAGCATAAAGGATAGCGCTTATCTAATAGGCTCTATTATACAACAATTTTATGTAGAACAAAGAAAGATAAATATTGTGGGTAATGATACATATACACCTGATAGTTTTGAAATAAAAGCACAAGATTTGCAAGGTAATTTTGAAATTGCAATAGAACAAAGCAATAGCTTGCCAACAGATAAATTATCAAGAGCTAAATTAACTCTCGATTTGGCAGGTCAACAAGTATTTCAAATGGCTTTGGCTCCTGATCCAACAGCTCAAACAGTAGCTAAAATTATTTTGGATGCCGTAGAATTCCCTCAAAGAAGCAAATTATATGCGTTAGCACAGCAAAATCAACAAAACCAACAAAATCAACAAAACCAACCACAAAATCCTGTAGAAGCTATGGCACAAATGATGAGCGGGCAAGGACAACAAATACCACAAATACCACAAATATCACAAGAAATGGCTCAATCTCCTATGCCAACACAGAATTTACCACAACAGCAACAACAGCAACAACAGTCACAAGGAGAAGAAATACCAATAAATATAGATGAGATTTTGGCTCAATTACCATCTGATGCACAACAAATATTAAAAGATTTACAGAAAAAAGGTGTTCCTTTGGAACAAATAATTCAAGAATTAATAAAAATGCAAAATGGAGGATAACAATGAAAAGAAACACAGACGAAGAGTTTAACAAGATTTTTGATGAAGTTCAAAAGAAAAAACCAGCAGCAGAAGTAGTCGTAGGCTTTGGTACAAGTGAGAAACCAACCACGGACGAAAAAGAAGAAAACACAGAAGAAATTTCTGAACAAGAACAAGAAGAAAAGTCTTCAAAGATTAAAATTGAAGATTTACTTGAAATCATTAAAAATTCTGTTGATTTTGATGATTTTAAATCTCAAATCGCTGAAATGTTAAAAAAATAACTAAAACATCGTATAATAATTGAAGAGCAACGGTATATACCGTCTCAAAAAGGGGGAATAATGTTTGACACAGATGAGCAATCACCTGATAAAACCCAGGAAAATACAGCTGTTCAAAATGATAGACCAAAAATAGATGTAGGACCGACAGCTAATATCGATAAAACTTATAGTTACCAACCAAAAGATGATAACTCTTTCGAATGGAATGGGCAAAAATTTGATATTAAAACGCTCCCTCCTGAGGCTATTAAGGAATTTTACAAAAACCATTCTAATATAACTAATTGGAGGAAAAAACTTACACAAGGTCAACAAGAATTAGCAAATCAAAGAAAATACATTGAAAATATTAAAGGTCAACTTGATACTGTTAATTCTTTTTTTGATGAGCACCCTGATTTAATTGACATCGTTAAGGCTTATAAAGAAGCTGTTGATAATGGTGAAGATACAAAAGCATACTTACTTAAAAAAATATTTAATAATACGGTGCAGAATGACAACAAAATGTCTAATTCTGATAAAGCTATAGTAAACAATAGCATAAGATTACCATTCGAAACACAAAGTGAATATGAAACAAGACTTAAAAACTTAGAAGATAAACTTGCTCAAAGAGAGCAAGAAGAAATTGAAAACAAAGCTAAACAAGTATTGAAACAAAAATTTCCTGACCTTTCTGATGAAGAGTTCCAGAACTATGCTGATAAGTTTTCTGGTGAAAATGTCGGTTTGCCTGAATTATTTGAATTGATAGAAAAGGCAAGACGATATGACAAAATGTTACAAGAAAAAAGTAGTAGCGAAGCGACTTTACTTGGTACAGGGTATAACCCGCAAACAATAAATTCGCAAGCTCCCAACGCTACTACTCAACAAAGCGATAACCCTGATGATATTTTTAAAAGCATTTGGGAGAAAGCATTTAAAAGAAAATAAATTTTTAAAGGAGATTAAAAATGGCTTTAACATACGATACATTAAATACTGTTACTAAAGAATATATTGAGAAGGTTGCAATAGACAATATTACTACTGCAACTCCTGTTCTTGAAAGACTTTTTAAAGGTAAAAAGCAAATAAGTGGTACTAAAATTCAATTTCCTGTTATTTATGCATTAAACTCACAAGGGGGCTCTTATACCAGAGGGGCTCAACTTGGTTCTGCCAATGACGAATTTGAGACAAAAGGGGAATTAAACTGGTCTTTTTATGATAAACCTATGAGATTATACGGAACAGACTTGGCTCAAAATTCTGCTGGTGAAACTCAAATTAGAGATTTATTAAAAGATACTATTGATAACCAAGTTTATTCATTAGTAGAAGATTTATCAGACCATATATTTGCTTCTAAAGGCACTACTGCTAACATATATGGTTTATATGATGCAATTGGAACTGCTGCTTATGCTGGAATTGACCCAGCGGATGCAGCTGTATGGCAGTCTACTGTTGATAGTTTGACAACAACTCTTACTCCCACACTGTTATATAATGCTATTGCAAGTGCTTCATATGGTATTGCAGGTGGACCTGATTTTGGTGTTACTACTCTTGATTTGTTTACTCAATATCTTGGAAAAGTCTTAGACCCAAAAGTTAGATACATGTATTATGATAAATCAGATAATTGGATGTCTAAAGAGATGGAAGTTGTTAAACTTGGGGCAATTGATTTTACATGGGATAGACACGTTCCTGCTGGTGATTTACTATTACTCGATACAAAAAATATTCAATTTTATACACTTCCAATGCCTGAAATAACAGAAATGAGAGTTATGCCTTTGAAATATGGGTTTAGTATGATAAAATGGTTTGTTCCTGCTGATTATGATTATGCAATATCTCATTTAAGAGTATATTTACAATTAGTTTGTAAATCAAGAAGAACAAATTATATGTTTACCGCTTTAACAACTGTTGCTGCATCTTAATTTCTAATAATGTAGGCAAGGGGTTTAACCTCTTGTCTACCTTTTTATAAAGAGGTAAAGTATGACTTTTAGAGAATTAATTAATGAAACCCGGTATTTGCTTCGTGATACTAATTTTCTAACAAATAATGAAGGTCAATATGTAGAGACATATTTAAAAAATTGGTTAAATGAAGGCGAAAGGCAATTTTGTTTAATAACAGATTTTGGTGTAGAACAAGCATATAATATAACTTCGGTATCTGGAACTGCGGAATATGCCTTACCTAACGATTTTATTAGAGAAGTATCCGTGATATACAATTATAACAATTTATTAAAAGATAGATATGTAAATTCATTAAAAATATCTACTACTGGCACTCCATATGCTTACTATTTAAGAATGAACAATATTGGTTTTATACCCACTCCAAATAATACTTATACTATAATCCTTGTTTATTTAACACAAGGTGGAAATATGGTTAATGATAATGATGTTCCAATTATACCTACAATATATCAAGATATATTAATACATTATGCTTGTATGAAAGCAAGTTTACAAGGCGATGATGTTAGGTATAAATATTTTAGGGAAATATGGGGTGAAAAAATACAAATGGCTAAGCAACATTGGTTTTATAGAGATAATATGCAAGCTGATAGTAGAGTTGGAACAGGCAACATCAACCCTGTTGTTGGCGATATGGATAATTTTATAACAGGAATATAAATGATAAGAGGCGCAACACCTATATTTATCAATGATTTTACTGGCGGTATAAATTGTAATAAGGCGTTTGAACTGTTAGACCAAGACCAACTTATAGTAACTGAAAATTATGAAGGTTCTTATAATGTTTATTATAAAAATGGTTGCTTAACAAAAACAAAAGGGTATAGGAAAATAGAACAAACAGGAGTTACTCCTATTGGTATAAGAGGTGTTGCTGGAACAAGATGGTATTTTACAAACCCTGTAAGTGGTGATAAACAAAAAGAGACAATATTAACATTTGAAAATAGTTCCGGGAATTTATTGTTATATAGATATGACGGGATTAGTTATATTCCAATATCTTTTGCTTCAACAATAAGTAATGCAAAAGGTGTTTGTTTTACATCCTGGAAAAACAATCTATATATTTCTACTGGTGTAGCACCAATACAAAAATTAAGCGTTTCGGGAACAACCTGGTCTGTTACTGCATTGTCACCAAGTAATATGGCTATGACAAATCCACCATATATAACAGTTCATAAAGATAGACTGTGGATAACAGGTTCGGGAATAAATCAGGTAGGTCAAATAGAATGTAGTGGATATGATGATGATGCAAATTGGTCTGGAACAGAAGGTGATATATTTAACACAAATTATGGTGATGGTGATCCAATAACTGCTATTAAAACATTAAAAAACGATTTAATAATATATAAAAAAGACAGCATATGGGTATTAAGCGGTGATAATCTTTATAACTGGACACAAGAAGCAAGACAAAAAGGAATAGGGTGTATAGCACCTCATAGCATACAGGAAGTAGATGGTGTTCATATTTTTCTTGGTGAAGACAATATATATGCATTTGATGGTTCCAATTTAATAACATTAGGTGATAATATTAAAGACCTGTTAAAAAATATAGATATATATAATTTAGATAGAATTACATCTACTGTATATGATGGATATTACTATTTATCTATAAAGGATAATTTATCTAATTATAATAATAAAGAAATATTGTTATCAATAGAATTATTAAGAAATAACAAAAAAGCTTTTTTCTTGATAAAAGATAGACCTATTTCAAGTTATATAAATTATACAGGTAGTGAAGACAATGGTGAACAATATGCACTATCTTCTTCGAATGGATATTTGTTGAAATTGAATGAAGATTATAAATATGAAGAGACGCCAATAACAACTATTATTCATACCAAGTTTTTTAATTTTGATGCTCCAAACTTATTAAAAGAAATTGGTCGAGTTAGGTTTAATATAGATAGAGATACAGAAAGAGTTACAGCAACATTTATAAAGAACACTTGGTATGAATATCAATGGGATTATGTTATTGATGCAACATCTTATGCCGGTCAAATGGCATATTGGGATATAAGTGATTGGGATGAAGCTAATTTTGTTGGGGATAAAGCTCAATTATCAATGGATATAGCAATACCATCACAATTAGATAACTATTCGCTTGCAATAAAACTATCACATAATAAGAATAAAAAATTTAGTTTATATAATATGCTTATAATAGGAACATTAAAGGAGTTAAAGTAATGTCATTAGTATTTGATTATAATTTCCAGGCGAACACATTAATTAAATCAAGCGAAGTAATGGCTAATTTTAACAAAATAGGAGC
>DYJU01000007.1 GCA_020722985.1 Candidatus Methylomirabilis sp. | reverse complement strand
ACAAAAATTTATTTATAGACTAATTTTATTCTACCAGTGGCTAAACTGTTACCTTCTATAAATTTTTCAAAACGTCTATGTTGAATTTTTCTAAATTTTTTTTTATCGTTTTCATCATTACGCCTTATCATTTTACCTTCTATTACATCTTAAATTTCGTCTGACAAAGTAATCTTGCTTTTATTATCTGATGCTTTCTTTTCTTTTACCGTTGTTAACTACCATATTGCTTCGTCATCCTATGTTTCCTTAATTCCCCTTCCGAACTCATCTTTCGGCTTCCTAAGAATAAGTTTTCAATAGTTTTCTATAAATATCTAAATTTTAAAAATTACTTCTGATGACTGAACTATTCGTCTTACTAAATATAAAGAGGTAAATCAATAACAAAAATAACTTACTTTTCCTTTTCGCCGACAATCTGGAGTATCAATTTTCTTGTCCTCGGTCTTATATCAAAATCAATAAAAATAATTTGTTGCCAGGTTCCAAGTGTCATCTCACCATCAACAAAAGGAATGGTAATAGAAGGTCCTAAAATAGATGCCCTTACATGTGATGCCCCATTCCCATCTCCCCAGGTTGCATTATGTGCCCAATTTGCCCTGTACGGAAATAATTCTTCAAAAACATCTTTTAAATCTTTTATCAATCCCGGCTCATATTCTACTGTTGTAAGACCGCCTGTTGAACCAGGAACAAAAACAGTAACAATGCCACTTTTTATATCTGATTCTTTAATAATTTTATCAATTTTATCAGTTATATCTATAATATCAGTATTTCCCGAAGTATTAAATGTTAGTGTTTCTGTTTTTACCATAATTTTACTCCTTAAATTAATTTTTTAAATATATTCTCATAAAAAATATATCGTTGCAATATAGAAATAATTTATGCGATTTATGGCTGTTTATTGGTTAAAATAATGTTCAATGCTCAATGTCTAAAAATAAAATCATTGTAAGGAAGAAAAAAAATTAATATAAAATAATAAAGCTAAAATTACTGATTTTGACGAAACGATATTGCCTTTTACAATGATTTCATTTAAGCGTATATAATATATAATAAATAGAAATTATTAAGATTTATTTTAAAAAGTAAATTATAAATTTTTATTAAATTCTTGACACTAAAAAATTATCTGTTATAATTTTTACCGAATTTAGCCGGGATGACGAAATTGGTAGACGTAGTGGACTTAAAATCCACGGGAGCTTACCCTCCATGCCGGTTCAACTCCGGCTCCCGGCACCAAAGGTATAATTAAAGATACAGACGCGGGGTGGAGCAGTGGTAGCTCGTTGGGCTCATAACCCAGAGGTCGTTGGTTCAAATCCAACCCCCGCAACCATATAAAAAAGGCAACTGAATTTTCTGGTTGCCTTTTTTATTTTATAAAATTTGTGTAATAGTTTACAAAATTTGTCCAGATATAAATTTTTCGCTTGGTCATTTTAAAATCAAACGAATGATAATTTTTAGTAATAGTTCAGCCACAAGGAGTTCTCTTGTAAAAGTTTAGATATTTATAGAAAACACTTGAAAAACGCTGTCATTGCGAGGAAGCCGAAAAAAAATTGTAGAAAGAAAAATAAGGGTGTATGAGGCAGACGAAGCAATCTCGCAGTTGAAAAACAAAAGAAGACAAGAGAAAAAAGTATTGGTAACAAAAGCAAGATTGCTTTGTCAGGCTCAAATAACGGTGTAATAGAAGATAAAGGGACTCGTTCGCCTGACTTCGCAATGACAAATAAAAAATTTAATGATTAATTTGTTCTACCAATGGCTAAACTATTACAATTTTTATCCTCCTGTTAAATTTATTTCCCATTCTCAACTTTTCTTTCGGCTTCCTTCTTGCAAAAACACCTTCAAAAATTTTTTATAAATAGCTGAGTTTTTGTAGTCGGACTTAAAGATTACGGGGGCAGAACTATTACGCTAAACTTTTACAAATTTCTCCTGATAGTTGAATTTTTATTTTATCCCTTTTATCCCCATCTAATTTTTTATTGCTTTTTCAGTATCTTTCTTATTTTTCTATTTTATTTTCCTTTTTTCCTCATTTTTTATTTCATTTTTTTCAACACTTTTTTCTTGTTTTATATCTTTATTATTTTCCGACTTTTTTTCTTCTTTATTCTGCAAATTTTTTTCTATTTCTTCATACGTTTTATCTTCTTTTTTTATTTCATTTTCCTTTTTTATAACTGCTTTATCCATAATATTTTCTTTTTTCTCCTCTACCTGTACTTTAATTTCCTTTTTCGTTTCTTTTTTTTCCTTTTCTTTCAAATTCTTATCTTTATCTTCTTTCTGCTTAATATATAAAACTTCTTTTTGATTATCTTTATAATTACCTCTTTCAACAACATTTCCTTTAATGTCATATTTTTTGTAAAAACCCTGTTTTTTATCTTTTTCATAATTTATTTCTTCCTGAATTTCACCTGTTTCATAATAAGATATAAAAAGACCATGCCTGAAATTATTTTTATAGTTTATTTTCCACATAATTTTACCATTATCAAAATATCTGACAACTACACCATTAATTATTTCTCCTTTTTTAATTATTTTAGCATCATCAGTAAAAACCCAAACTGCGATTTCTTTACTTTCTTTATAAAAATAATAATTATTATTTACAACTTTTAAGATTATTACGTTTTTTACAGGACCTGTTTCAGCATAATAATAATCTTCATTTATATCCCTTTGAACAATAACTGTTGTGCAAGAAAAAAATAAAAAAAACGAATTTACAATAATAATTTTTTTTAGCATTAAAAAATCCTAAATTTATTTTATTATTTCGTCAATAAGTACATACATTATAATACAGTAAAAAATTACAAATAACACCCAGAAATTTCCGCCCTCTTTTTCTAAACCAAATACCTTTTTAAGTAAAACAGCAAGGTTTGAAGCCACAATTGACCCTGCTGTTAATATTAGCATAATTTTACCTATTATAGGCGTTTTTCCAAACAACCCGATAAAAATCAAAATTGCAAATATCCAGATTAAATTTTTTGTAAAATTGGCTGCTTTTCTTTCAAATTCCAGTATTTCTTTTTCATTTTTTCTTCCTTCTTCTTGTTTTTTTTCAAAAAAATAAATAATACATAAATAAATACTACCTGCGACTATGAGCGCTAAAAGTAAGGATTCTATAATTTTCCATGAAATTGCTAATGCCATACCAAAATCATTCATTTTGATACCTCCTTTTTTTAAGGTTTTTGTTTTTCACTTATTTTTTTCAAAATATTTTCTGGAGTATTTCCACCTTTATATACTTTAATTTTCTGTTTTTTTTCATTAAAAATATAAATAAAATTAACTGGCTTTAAAATACTCTCAACAGGTACCCCATATCTTTTATTTAAATTTATTGCATCCTCAGTAAGTTTTATATCATAAAAATTAACATAAATCAAACTTCTTTTTTTATCTATTTTAATTATACGCCATTTACTTATTGACCACAAATTTTTCTTATATAAATCATATTTTACATAATTTTTAGAAAAGTATATATGTTCTCCACCGTCTTTCCATTCACCAATTAAATAATTTTCAAATTCCTGTTTTAATTTTTTATCGTTAGAGCAGGATAGAAAAATTAATATTAAAATAATAAATAAATTTTTAAAAAATTCAAATCCCATTTTTTATTCCTTATATCCTTTTTTAGCAAATTTACGATAAAACTATGTAAAAGTCAAATATTTTTATAATTACCTTAAAGCCGCAATATAAGGAAAAAAATAATTGAAAAAGGCTGTCTTCCTTATAAAATAAATAATAGTAATAATTAAAGTATTTAATTCACCCCAGTAGGTGAGATTCGTTTCTTCAACTGCCAGATTGCTTCGTCTGGCTCATACGCCCTTTATTTATTTTTCTTTCTACCCTTCTCTTTTGGCTTACTTGCAATGACAACAGTATTTTGTCAAAAGCATATATTAGCGAAGCAATATTGTTTTTAAAAACGTTTGAATGCAACAGTTTTAAAAATTAAAATTCTTTTGTCAGATTTAGCACAATTTAGGTTTAAAATTACTGTGAGTTCATTTGCTTTCCCAATAATTATAAATGTTTATTTTTACTTTTGCACATTAAACTTTGAACTTTAAACATTTTTTATCCAGCATTTGCCATCTGGCAATTTATTTACTTAAATATTTTATTGGATTTAATGGTTTTGTTCTTTCTCTTAACTCAAAATAAAGTTCATTTCCCCAAAATGATTCCGTATCACCTATTTTTCCTATTAAACTTTTTATATTCACTTTATCACCTTCCTGAACACAAAATTCAGAAAGATGTGCATATATTGAAAAATAGCCACCGCCATGATCTATTATTATCATTTTGCCATATCCTTCAAACCAATCTGCATATTTTATTATACCTTTAAATACTGAATAAACTGGTGCTCCGTATCTTTCGGCAATATGTATTCCATTGCTCAAAACTTTACTTTTAAATTTGGGATGATTATAATACCCAAAACCAGCGAGTATTTTGTGTGAATCAACGGGCCATGGGAATCTCCCTTTATAACCCGCAAATGCTTCTTTTGCTTCTTTATCTTCTAATTCAACAGAAATTTGCAATTTGTTTATAAATTGATTTAGTTTTTTTTCGTTTTTCCTTAATTCTTCTAAAACTTCCCGACTTTTAGTTATATTTTTTTTTATACTTTTTAACAAAACAATTTTTTCCCATTTTTGATTTTTATATTTTTTAAACTCATTTTTTTTCAATGTTTTTAATTCTGTAATTTCTTTTTTATAATCAAACAGCGCATCTCTTTCTTCTTTTAATTTTTCAATTATTATTTTATAACTTTCAATATCTGATATATTTTTTTTAGTTAAAATTTTATAAAATTTATACCGCACTATAAACTCATTTAAATTTTTAGATTTAAATAAAAGGTCAAAATATTCTCTGCTTTTATTTTTATAATATTTTGTCAATATTTCTTTCACATTTACTTCTTTTTCTTTTATAAATTTTTCTTTTGCCTTAATGTCTTTCTCTATATTTAAAATCATATCATTTAAAACTTTTATATTATTATCAAAAACAGTTAATTCTTTTTTTGTAATATCTATTTCTTTTTCTAATCTGCGCAAATATTGCGCTGTTGTTTTTTCTTTTATTCTTTCTTTATTTATATTTTTTCTTTCTTCTTCTATTTTTTTTCTTATATTATTTAATTGATTTTTAGTTTCAGATAAATATTGTTTATAATTTTTTTCTTCTTCTTTTATAACAATACCGGTGGTATATATATATAAAGTTAAAAATATAAATAAAAAATAAAAAAATTTTTTCATTTTTCTTTAATATTGCCTAGGGATAAAATACTTCCTGAAAACCCGAGTAAAATACCAGCAGTTAAAGATTCAATTAAAAAATTAATTGAAAAAAAGGCAGGAGTAAAAAGGTAAAACTTAGAGAAATCAAGTCCTGTTTCTTTTTTTATTTCTGTTAAAAGTATATTTATAATCACATACAAAACTGCCCAGCCAATTGCCCCCCCAAAAAATCCATGGACGATACCTTCCAGCACAAATGGAATTTTTATAAAAAAATTTGTAGCCCCTACCATCTTAAAAATATAAATATCCTGACGCCTTGCATATATTGTCAATTTAATAATATTTGAAACCACAAGCAAAGATGAAATAACAAAAATTATTCCTATAATTGCCGTGATTATCTTTATTACATTTAGTATATTTATCAGATTTTCAATTTCCTTTCCGCCATACTGTATCTCTTCTATACCTTCTTTTGACTTTAAAATGTTAATAATTTTTTCAATATTTTTTTGAGTATATCTTTTTAATTTTATTTTTATGGAATCTGGTAAAGGATTTTTCTCAAAACTTTGTAATATCGTTAATATTTCTTTATCCTTAATAAAATCCTGATATGCATCGTCTTTAGAAATAAATTTTATATTTTCTGCCTCTATTAATGATTCTAATTCTATTATTGTATTTTTTATTTTATCAAAATCATAACCTTCCTTTAAAAAAACAACTATTTCTATCTTATTTTCTACTTTTAATAAAAAATAATTAATTCCCTTATTTACAATGAAATAGTTTCCTAAAATTATTATTGTAATTGCTATTGTGCCAATAGAAATTAAACTCATAAATCCACTTTTTTTAAAATTTAATAAAACTTCTCTAAACGCTCTCATCTGATATAATCCTGCCTTTGTCTAATTTTATAACTCTCTTTTTCATCTTTTGAATTAATTCTTTATTATGCGATGCAAATAAAATGGTGGTTCCCTTACTATTTATCTCTTCAAACATTTTCATTATTTCCCACGAACTTTCATCATCTAAATTTCCTGTTGGTTCATCTGCAAGTATCAATGGAGGATTTATTATAAACGCTCTTATTATCGCAACCTTTTGTTTTTCGCCACCTGATAAATGCCAGGGTGTTAAATTTTCCTTACCTGAGAGTCCTGTTTTTTCAATATATTCTTCAACCTTATTTTTAATAAATTTTTTGTCTGTTTTTGTTATAACAAGTGGTAAAGCAATGTTGTCATAAATTGTCCTATCAAATAATAATTTAAAATCCTGAAAAACAAAACCTATATTTCGCCTGTAAAATGGCAATTTTCGCTCGCTTATATGTGCTATATCTTCATTATTTACAAAAATAGAACCCATATCAGCAATGTCTTCTCTGTATAATAAATTTAAGATCGTTGTTTTTCCTGCACCAGAAGGGCCTGTTATAAAAACAAATTCGCCTTTTTTTACTGAAAAATTTATATCATCAAGTGCTTTTATATTCTTTTCATAAATTTTAAAAACATGATTAAATTTTATCATTTATTTTCTCTCTATAATAATAATTTTAAATTTTCACAATCACTATATTAGCAAATTATTTTTACAAATGCAAATCAGTTAAATGAAAGTCCATTACATATATATCAATACTAATTTTGTCATCGTTAGAACAAAATTAGTTCATATATAAATTTTTCGCTTTGTCATTACAAAGTCAGACAAACGATATTCTTTATCTTATATTCTTTCTGTTAAATAAGCCTATCAAATCAAACTTGATTTATTATATATTGCCTGTCTAACTCAAAATTTCTTCATAAAACAATTCTGGATTATAAACGTTTTTTATTCCTTCATCTTTCAGTTTTTCCATTAATTTTTCCTGTTCTAAAACTTCGCCATGAACTAAAAATATTTTTTTTAATTTTTCGCTATTTGCTTTTTTTATAAAATTTATAAGTTCATTTTGACCTGCATGGGCGCTGAATTCATTTATAACCTCCACCCTTGCATTAACATTATATTGTTCACCAAAAATTTTTACTTTTTTATCTCCTTCTACTAATCGTCTCCCAAGGGTATTTTGTGCTTGATAACCAACTATTAATATTACATTTTTAGAATCTTCTATGTTATTTTTTAGATGATGAAGAATCCTTCCTGCTTCACACATTCCGGTTGCAGAAAGTATTATACAGGGTTCGTCAAAGTCATTTATCTTTTTAGACTCCTCCACATCCGAGGTTACCTTAACAAGTTCTGAATAAAATGGATTATGATGATTTATAATATATTTTAATGTCTCATTATCAAAACATTCATGGTGTTTAATAAAAACATCGGTTATACTTATAGCAAGGGGACTATCAAGAAAAATAGTTATTTTAGGTATTTTCTTTTCTAAATAAAGCTTATTTAATGCATATAGAATCTCCTGCGATCTTTCAACAGCAAATACGGGTATAATTATCCTTCCGCCTTTTTTATATGTCGTATTAATAATTTCTTCTAATTTTAAAAATGCATTATTTATATCGCCATGATTTCTACCGCCGTAGGTGCTTTCAATAACTAAATAATCTAACTCCATCAAATAATCTGGCGCTTTTAAAATTGGCAAATCCCTTCTTCCCAAATCCCCGGTAAAGCCTATTTTTATTTTTTTATTATTTTCTTTTACTTTAATAACTGTAATTGCCGACCCTAAAATATGTCCTGCATTCAAAAAAAATACTTCTATATCTTCATTTAATAAAAAGTGTTCGCCTAAATTTTTGGGTATAAAATATTTTATACTTTCTTTTGCCTGTTCAACAGTATAAAGTGGTTCAAATAAAACTTTACCCTGTTTTTCTCTTTTTTTATTAACATATTCAATATCTTTTAATTGAACGTGTGCACTATCAGGCAACATATGTTCGCATAAATCCCGTGTAACATATGTTGTATAAATTTTATTATTAAATCCTTGACTTATTATAGTAGGAATGTTGCCCGAATGGTCAATATGCGCATGCGATAAAATAATAGAATTTATTTCAGAAGGAATAAAAGGAAAATTTCTATTTCTTTCAAAACTTTCTTTTCTTTTGCCCTGCTGCATTCCACAATCAAGTAATAATTTAAATCCATCTTTTTCAATTAAATGCATGGAGCCTGTGACTTCTCTTGCAGCACCAAAAAATTTTATTTTTAACAAATTAACTCCTTTTTAAAGTGCAAAAATTTTGTTTATATCATAAAGTTTTTTATCTATCTTTTTTTCTTTATGAATGACTTTTTTCATATCCATAATTTTTATTTTCCAGTTATCAATTCCTACCATCTTTGATTGCCCTTTTTTTAAATTTATCAAAGATACTAATGCTTCATAACCAAAAACCAATCCTAATTTACGACTTAAAGCCGTTGGTTTCCCCCCCCTCTGAATATAACCTAAAACCGTATATCTCGTTTCTAAACCTGTAAATTTTTGAATCTTTTCCGACCAGTCTTTTACAAATCCAAATCCTTCTGCCATTACTATTATTGAACTATCTTTTCCCCTTTTAATGCCTTTTTGAAGTATACTGCATATTTTATTTAAATTATAATCTTTTTTAAATTCCGGAATTAAAATAATCTCTGCTCCACCAGTAAGTCCTATTTCCAGTGCCAAAAATCCATGTTCTCTTCCCATCACTTCTACAATAAAAATCCTCTCATGAGATGATGCTGTATCTCTTATTTTATCAATTGCATCAATCCCTGTATTTACAGCAGTATCAAAACCAATAGTAAGATCAGTTCCATAAACATCATTATCAATAGAAGCGGGGATAAAAACGCTCGGTATTTTTGTTTCTTCAGTTATTAAAAATGCTCCTTTTCTTGAACCATCACCACCTATGACTATTATCCCTTCAATACCCTGATTTATTAAATTCCTATAAGCAATTTCTCTTTTTTCTTTTAAATGAAACTCAGGACATCTTAATGTCTGTAATATTGTTCCCCCTTTATTTATTATACCACTTACACTGCTTAAGTTCATTTCTTTAAACCTGTTTTCTATAAGTCCTTTAAACCCATGCTCAATTCCATATATTTTACATCCATAGAAAATTGCTGTTCTAACTACAGCCCTTATTGCAGCATTCATACCCGGCGCATCCCCGCCAGTTGTTAATACTCCAATTTTTTTCATATAAAAACTCCTTTAAAAAAATTATTATAAAGATTAAATTTATAAAGGTTTGCTTTTTTATCTTGTGATTTGTTTATTTTTTCTTTCTTTCCAGAATTTTATAATTAAATTTTCTTCATCTCTGTTATCCCAGTAAAAAGATGTATCAATTACTTCTAAATTTTTAATATATTTCTTTTTTACATAATCAAGAATTTTTACCATTTTTTTATGGGTATCATAGTTTCCGGTATATATTTTTATATATGGATAATACATAAATTCATATTTTTTTACTGTAATTTTGCTATTAATCCCTACTGTATCAGTTGTATAAAAAGAAATCGCCGCAAGCTGCCCTTTTTTATCAAAAGTAAGATTTAATGGTTCTACCCCTTTATTAATACTTATGCTTAATCCTTCTAAATAGACATCGGTTCCTTTTACCTGAAGTTGTTCATTTTCAAAATCATCAATTTCAACATAATCCTTTTCAAACATTCCTTTTTTTGCTTTAGAAGTTAATGTTTGAAAATTTTCTTTAATTATTTCATATTGCCAGCCACTAATTTCGCATATATCTAAAAATTCTTCTTTCATCTGTTCAAGTAAATTTTTTGAATTAATAATTCCACTGTATTTGAGATAAATCATTATCTATCCACCTATTATAAATACTGTCCTTAAATTTTTAGGTATACTATCATCTTTATAATCTTCCATTTTAAAAAAATCTTTTGGTAATTTTAAATCTTCTGTTAATATTTTTTCAAGAGACATAATCTGATCTTGCGCTAATTCTTTATCTTCTGAATAAAATTTTATTGTAACTGGAAATTTGTTATAGGATTTTAAATAGTTCTCTACTTCCACTATATATTTTTTTCCTTCATCCGTTAGTTTTTCTTTTCTTTTTAAATCAAATAATATTTTATGGGAAATTTCTATAAATAATTTTCCATCTTTAATATACTTTATTGCATTTACTATTTTGGGATTTTTTCTCATTATATTACCTGGATTTCCTGCCTTATCAATATATGTGAGCATATATAAATAAGGAACATTTAATTTCAAAATCTTACCTTCCCTATCAAAACCATCCCATACAATTTTTTCAGGCAAATCCCCTCCACCTTTAATCCGATAAACAGATCTACCAGTAGGGTCTGTAACTTTAAATTCCCATTTTTCCATCTCTGTTTTCTGTTTTAATTTTGGACTTATAGAAAATATTGGTTGCGTTTCAATTAAATTTAGTTCGGGATGATAATCTGTCCGTTTTTCATTTATAACTCCTGGAATACTTACTTTTATGTCTTTAATATCCTCTGGGGCTAATCCTAAATAAATTTCTTCTGTTTTTACAGCTTCGTCTGCTACATCATTTATATCTGTTATTACTTCTATATCAGGTTTTTTAGTTTCAACTTTTATTTTCAATTGTCCTTTTACTACGACTTCGCTGCTATCTCCTTCCTGTTTTTGCTCTTCTGCTGATAATAAAAAACTATAAAATAAAGTTACCATAAAAAAAATAAAAATCTTTTTTATCATTTAAATCTCCTTATTTTATTAATTGGAATTTAAATATTGCCGTTCCTGACTGATCTTCCTGTCTTTCAGAAGAAGAAAGTGGTGCAAACTGGAATCTTAAAATAGCTTCCATGGCTATCTGGTCAAGTTCAGGATAGCCGCTTCCCCTGCTTACATAAGCATTATCTTTTACTGTTCCATCAGGACGGACAACAAAATTAATTGCAATCCGAGCTTCTATCCCCTGTTCCTGCGCCCATCTTGGATACGCTGGAACAAATTTTCTTAAAATCTGTCTGTTTTCTATCTGTCCCGTAAGTAAAAGCGCTGCTCCTTTTTCCTTTTTTATAACAATCTGCTCTTCCTGAACTTTCTTTTCAGGTTCAGGTGTTGGTTTTCCTAATTTAAAAGAAGATGCTTTTAATGCACTGCCCCGTTGCACTGCATCTGCACTTATAGCAGGCCTTTCAACTGGCAAAAAACTACTTTTTTTGGTTCCTGCTTTCGACAAATCTAATTTTGAAGGAGCTGCTGCTAATTTCTGCTGTTGCTGTTGTAATGCAAGTTGCTGTTTTACCATTGCAGGCGATATTTTTTTCTGACCAACTTCATTGTCAAGATCAATTGCTTTCATTGCCGGTTTTAATTTATCATCCATTTTTTCTAATGATAACGCTTGTGGTTTTTTTAAATCAATTTTGGGTTTTTCTATTTCAAGTGTTTTTGGTTTTGCAACCTCAATTGACGCCTTTTGTTTTATAGGTATTATCTGTTTTAATATATCAAACATTTTTTTTGGTTTTTCAATCTGCACAGGTTTTGGTTTTTCATCAGGAACCTCTTCTATTATTGTAATTTCTGTTAAAGTATAATCAAGTAATGCTTTTCTTTGTTTGTTTTGAATGATTAAAAATAAAAGTAATGCAATTATATGAAGAGTTATTGAAATCGTATAAGATAACGTAACTCCTTTTTTATTATAATCATTGGCAAACATAAAAAACTCCTTTATCTTATTTTTTTTGACGAGTTGCAAAATAAATCCTTTTAGGCTTTGCTTCTTTTGCCGTTTCCATTGCATCTATTATTATTCCATGTTTGGTTTCTTCATCTGCTTTTATAATCACCACTTTATCCGCTGTTTTTGCAAGTTTTTGTTTTAAAACACTTAACATTTCCTTTGGGGTATATACATTTTTTTCATTAACACTGATATTTTCTTCTTTGTCTATTGTTATTGTTACATATTCTTCATTTTTTGCTTCATCAGTTGCTGCCTTAGGTAAAGTAACTGATAATTTTGATTGTGTCATAAATGGTGTTGTTACCATAAAAATTATAACCAGAACTAAAGAAATATCAACAAGTGGTGTTACATTTATATCTGTTATTGGTTCATCATCTCCTGCGCCACCGACATGCATGCCCATATTCTATACTCCTTTTATTATTTAGTTTTTTCCTCTTTCATCAGTGATATAGTCTTAGCACCTACCATTTTAGACGTATCTAAAATCCACACAAGTTTACCATGTTTTACATCTCTATCAGATGTAATAATAACTAATTTCTTTTTATTTTGTGCTAATCTGGCTTTTATAACAGATTCAAATTTATTTTCTTCTACTTTTTGACTATCAATATATATTGATTTTTCTGTTAACCTTACCTGAACAGATTCACTTCTTGTACTTTTTCCATGAGATGCTGTTACTTTTGAAGAAGAAACAGCAATGCCTGATTGAATAACCATCGGCGCTGTTACCATAAAAATAATAACAAGCACTAATGAAATATCAACCAGTGGCGTTACATTTATATCTGTTATTGCTACATCTTCATCCGCGTTTCCTGCCATGTGCACCTTCCCCATAATTTGCCATTAAAATTATTAACCTTTTTGAAACTGCATCCATCTCAACCGATATGTTTTTAACCTTTTTCATAAAATAGTTAAATAAAATAACTGCCGGAATAGCAACACTTAAACCAAAAGCTGTAGCAATTAATGCCTCTGCTATACCAACCATAACAACTTCTGGACCTGCACCTGCCGATGATGCAAGGTCCCTGAATGCTTTGATTATTCCTAAAACTGTTCCCAATAGACCTATAAACGGCGCTGTATTACCAAGTGTTCCCAATACACCTAAATATCTTTCTAAATTAACTCTCTGCTCCATTCTAACTGTCTCCATTATTTTATCAATTTCATCTCTGGGTAATTGCCTGTTTTCAAGTCCTGCTCTAACAACTATCGGAATAGTTCCTTTTGATTTTTTACAAAAATTTATTGCTTCTTCATAATTACCATCAATTATATAATTTTTTATTTTATCTATAAAAATATCAGAATCAAGTTTAGTTCTTAAAAAATAAAACCATCTTTCAATAGAAACTCCAATAACTAAAATAGAAAGAAAAAGCATAAGAACAATAACCCAGCTGCTTCTTAAAACCTGCATATAATCTACTGCATAACCACTATGTTCCATCCTGAACACCTCCAAATAAAATTTTTATTTTTTTTCTTTTGTTTTTACAGTTTCTTTTTCTTTAAATAAATCAGGATAAGCATTTTTTATTTCTGTTATCCTTGATTTTGCTCCATCAACGTATTCTTTCTGCCCACCGCTTACAGAAATTTCTTGATAAATTTTTACCGCATTTTTCCAGTCGGATTTTTCCTCATAAATAGTAGCAAGATTAATAAGTCCTGTAACTCTAAAAACATTACTCTTTTCTTTTGTATTTATAAGATTTGAAAATACTTCTATTGCTTTTTCATTGTTTTCTATATTCATATATATATCACCCATTCTATAATATGCTTCTAATTTTTCTTCTTCGCTACTTTTATTTATAATTTCCTGATATGTTGTTATGGCTTCATTATATCTTTTTTGTTCAAGATATATGCCTGCTATCTGACTCATCACTTTTTTGCTTTTTTCATCATCTGGAAATTTCTGAGCAAATAATCTGTAATACCTTATTGCATCATCTATTTTATTTAAATCCATATAAGTTAAAGCCAGATTATACATTGCATTCTTTTCATATTCTGTCCCAGGATATTTTTCTAAAATTCTTTCATAATAAAATGCTGCATCTGCATAGTTTTTATTAAAATAGGCAGCTGTTGCTAACCTGAAATAAACATCAGAAGTTAAATCATGTTTTGGATAATTTTTTATAAATGCTTTATATGCACTCATAGCGTCTTCGGTTTTTTTCAGTTCTTCATAACAGGCACCAATATAATAATGAGCATTTATAGCAAGTGTATCATTGGGAAATTCTTCTATAAGTTTATTAAATGCATTTATCGCCTTATCAAATTTTTTTGTTTGATAATATAATTCTCCTGCTTTATATAGAGCATCTATAGCAAGGTTGCTCTGAGTATATTTTTCAAAAAATTGCAGTAACATTTCGGGTTCTTCTTTTTTTTCTGCTTTTCTAAATTCTGC
The DNA here is from genome assembly GCA_020722985.1 of Candidatus Methylomirabilis sp. GTDB lineage: Bacteria > Oederibacteriota > PGYV01 > PGYV01 > DYJU01 > DYJU01. The sequence goes on along the minus strand of DYJU01000007.1, from coordinate 31,423 downwards.
TCTTTGCATGCCATCTTCTACGCTTTTTACTTTATTTGAGTCTGGATATTTTTTAATAAAATCCTTATATGCCTGAACAGCTTTTGCTTCCTGATCAGAATTATAAAAAACTTCTGCTATTGCAAGCATCGCATCTTCTGCTGTATCTGAATTAGGCCATTTTTCTAAAATTTTCTGAAAACCAAATATGGCTTTGTCATATTGTTGGGCTTTAAAATAAATATCTGATATTTTATATAATGCTTCTGGCGCTCTTTTTGCTTTGGGATAATTATCAACAAGTGCCTGCCATGATTTTACTGCATCCATATAATATTCCTGAATTTCATAAGTTTTACCCTGCTGAAAAAGTGCCTCAGCTATCAGTTCTATATCTTTAGTGTCTTTTAATTTTGCATATTTATATGCAAATTCTCCATAGCTTCCTGTTGCCTTATCATATTGTTTTTCATTAAAAAATGAATGTGCGATTAAAAGTTCACACGCACGTTTTATATCTTCATTTTTTATTCCGCTTGATATAACATCCCTCGCCATTGTTCTTGCCGCTTTATAATTTTCTAATTCATAGAAACACCATGCCAGGTTTGCTCTTGCTTCGCTTGTTATATCAGAATCATAATATTTTTCTATAATTTCAGTAAACGCCTGTGCTGCAGGACCAAACATCCCTGTTTGATAATAAGCAAGCCCTAAATAATAATATGCTCTTGCCCTTATTTTACTTTTAGGCGACTGAAATTTTCCTGACAGAACTTCAAGCATATGGGAGGCTTCACTTACTAAAAGCGCTAATTGGTCCTGATTGTAATATGAAAGCATTATCATTAAAAGTGCTGCTTCTGTCAGGTCGCTATATTTGAATTTATTAAGTATGAATTGATATGATTGGGTTGCCTGCGGATATTGTTTTCTTTCATAATAAGAATTCCCTAAAAGATAGTAACCGAGTGCTAAATTTTCATGAGTTATAAATTTTTGCGTAAAATCATTTAAAACAGTTTCTGCTTTGTTAAAATTTTTAAGAACAATATAACACCACCCTACTTTTAAAAGTGCAGATGAATATACATCATATATTGTATTATAATTATCTAAAACTTTTTCATAAGCAATGAGCGCTTTATTAAAATCTTTTTGTTTTCTATAACATTCGCCAATTAAATACTGAGCATATCCTTTTACTCTTGCATCTGTATTTTTATTAAGGACGTCCCTGTATGCTAAAACAGCAGCATCATATTTCTTATCCATAAAACATGATGATCCCAATTTAAAAGCAGCGTAACCAGCAAGGTTACTATCAGGAAATTTTCTTAAAAATTCTTTATAATCACTTGCCGCAACCTGATAATTTTCTCCTTTATAAAACGCCTCAGCTTTATTATACATAGCACTTTCTAAGTAAATACTATTTTTAAATTCTTCTACTATATTTTTAAATGCAGAAGCGCCTTCTAAATATTTATTTAATTTAACATAACTGTGCCCTAAATAATAATATGCAACATCATATTTTAATCTTTTTAACTTTTCTGTTGCATCCTCATATCGCTGCAGATAATAATCTATAATTCCACCCACTATTCTTATTTTATCTTCTTTTGCATAATAATTATACCTTGATAAAAATTCTGATAAAACTTTATCTGCTTTCATATACTCTTTTAAATTCAGATATGAAAGAGCCATCCCATATACAGCTTCCATTATATATAAACTTGTTGAATATTTAAACCTGAAGCTGTTCCATAATTCAATAGCATCTGTATGTTTTCCTAAATTATAAAGGCACTCTCCCATTTTATACATTGCGCCATCAGCATAGGGAGTTGAAGAATAATCGTTAACAAGTTTTTTAAAAACTTCATAACACTGATTATATTTTTTATTTTTATAATATATCATTCCTTTCATATACAATGCATCAGCCGCTTCATTTTTATTTGAATCCTTGTATCTTTCTATAAATTTATCTATTTTTTCAATTGTATCGCTCGCATCTGGAGAAACTTTATAAGCAGTAATTACCATTTCATAATTTTCTTTAAATTCTTTTTCCTGGTTCTGAGCAAACAATGGTATTACACTTAATAAAAAAAATATCAATAAAAATATTGCTATATTTTTCATATCATCACCTTATTAAATAAATTTATTCTTCTAACTGTATTGTTCCTGGCTGCATAGGCATCCTGCTTAATACTTTAATCACTTCTGCACCTGATACTATCTCTTTACCATTTTTATCTATTACTTTCATTATACATTTATATTCACCATCATCCACGGGCAACCCCCTATCATCCTTTCCGTCCCAAATAAAGGAAGCAGGTGGTTTATCATCTCCTGAATATGTTCTCACTGCATCTCCATCTTCGTTTATTATATTTAACTCCCATTCTTTTATAGGATATTTTGTAACTGCATATATAGAAATAGCAACTGTTTTTTTAACTCCAACTGGCGAGAAAATTTTTGGATCAGCAGATAAATTAACATCAAAGCCGCCAAAAGCAAACATTAATGATGCCCTATGGGTTATTCCTAATTCCTGAGAAGAAAGCGAATAATCAACTTTATAATATTTCATAAAAGTATAACCTATCCCAAAAGTAATCTCTGATTCATCCTTGCCTATCCTCAATGCTAATGATTGCAACGGGTATGCTTCTAAACCAAATCTAAATTTTAGATCTTTTTTACTCATTTCTTTTTCAATGTCAACAACAGGTATTGCTCTTTCACCAAACAATTTCAAAGCGAATCCTGATTTTATTATAATAGGAAAACTTTCTGCTGTTTCATAAAGTTTAATAGAAGGTGGAAGAGCATTAATTACTGATAAACCCAAACTAAAATATTCTGATGGAACCCATATTAACCCAGCATCCGCCCCATAACCTATCCCGCTTTTTCCAAATATATTTTGATTTATAAGTTTTATATTTAAACCTACTCCAAGCCATGCAGTTAAATCTTTTGCATAACTTAATGTAACTGCCTGATTAACTATATCAAAATTACCAAGCGCAATCCATTTTTCATCCCTTCCTTCAAAACCAGTAGAACCAAGTTGGGTATAAGCGGCACCAAATGTCCCTATACCAGAAACCGGATAAGTTATAGCAACAAAATCAAACATAGTATCATAAAAAAGCATTACATGATTTAAAGATATCTGCAAAGGATTTTGAAAAGAAAGACCTGCAGGATTATAATAAATTGCAGTAGCATCATCAGCAAGGCCGGTAAATGCTTTACCCATACCCAGTGATCTTGCCCCTGCTCCCCAGGTTAAAAATTCACCTGCAGTTCCATAATCACCTTTTGCATAAATAAAAGGCAAAAATAAAATAACAAATATTATAACAATTCCTGTCTTTTTCATCATAAACCTCCACTTATTTTGACTACCTGAAAAAATATATTGTTTACCATATAAAATTTTATTTACTGACTCCTATTTTTCTCATTAATTTTTTATTCTGTCCATCTATGACTGTCTCTACAATGCATATATAACCACCATTTCCAACTATATCGCCTTTATTATTTTTCCCATCCCAGGATATAGTAATAACGCTTCCTGTTTCATTCATTCTGCTTTCTATTTCCTGTTTGGTATAATTTTTACTATATACTAAATCTCCAAATAAAGAATATATTTTTAGTTTTACATCTGCCGGTTCATTTAATAAAAAAGATATATTTGTATTTTCAGAACCTGCTCTGAATGGATTTGGATAATTTGATATTGCTCCTGCAATGGGGTCAACAAGTGAAACAGATACAGCAGTTGTTAAACTATCAGAGCCATAAGTAGCCCTTATTATAGCCCTTTCATTTATATAGGGACCTGTGTAATTAACATAAGCTTCTCCATTGCTATCTGTTACTGCACTTGATGCATTTAATGTTCCTGCCCCACTTTCAATGATAAAATTCACTGTAACACCAGAAACAGGATTACTGTTCACATCCAGAACCCTTGCTATTATCCTTGAATCAGTGCCTGATTTTATATATGCTGGTTCTGCTCTTAAAGAAAATGTCGTATTTAATGAATTCGCCGCAAAATCAATTATACAGGATGTTGCATCTGCTAACTCTCCTAACTGGTCAGAAACTTTAATTCTTATTCTTTCTGCCCTTGTATATGTCTGATTTGTTGTATAAAATATTCCATTTATAACACTTCCTGACGTTATTCCTAAATTACCATTTGCAATTATATTTGAATTATTTACATCAACAGGCGTTAAAGTAAAATCCCTGTTTACCCCGAATACCGGCTCCTCGGAATAACTATCAATAACTTCAACTGTCACACTAAACGGTGCAGGATAAACAATAGCATCTGTTTCAGGCGTGCCATCTCCCTTTTCAACGCCATTTACCTTTATTCTATATAATAATTGCCCGCTGGTAGTAACATAAATATATGGTGTTTTCTTCCATGTATGGTTTTTGGAACCATCTGTTACATCTGTAACTCCCATATTTATATATCCTGGACTAATTAAACGTGCCATAGCCCATGTAAAACCATTAACAAGATTTGTAACTATCGGGGCACTCTGATTTGGTTCTGCAGAAGGATTCAAATCACCTGATGTTATCTGAACCTGATCATTGACACCGCTTACTGTGTTACCAAATAAATCACAGGCATAAACCGAAACAGGGAAATATACTCCTGATAACTCGGATTTTTCTGTTCCGCGTATGCCATTATCCCATATTGTTGGTGTTACAGGGTCTGGTCCACCTGAACCACCTTCAATATATAATCCTGGAACTACTAACTGCAATCCATAAGGATCTCCGGATAAAGTCTTAAATCCGGGTGTTTCAAATTCTAAAATACTCTGGTCTGTAATGTGAGCACCAACAGTAACTCCTTCCATAGCAGTATGGAAAATAACATTTACAATTGCTTCTCCTGTTGATGAATTTATTGTAGTTTCTGTAACTGGCACAGCATAAGGGTCATTGGTTGTAACTGTAACTGTTTTACCCAGAACATCTGCGGTTGCTGTAATATTTCCATATTGGTCACATGAATAAACCCTGAATTGATATCCTGATGGCGAATGGGTTGTATCATTTACAGTCCTTGTAACAGGCATACCGGTATAGAGTGTAAAATCAACAGGCGTATTGCCTGTATAAACGCCACCCAGAGAAGTCATCCCGGATGTTATAACAAGTAATCTTTTAAATTCATTTCCGTCAATCTGAATGCTATTGCTTATACCTGTTACTCCTTTTGCATCAGCAACCATTATCTGTTCATTGTTACCCTTTTTAAACAATTGAACTGGCTCAACCAGAACACCATTTGATAATTTATAATTTTTTGGATAAATTGTGTTTGCATATCCGAGATTAATTTCTGATAATGTAATATCAGGAGACTCTTCTTCTGGTATGGGAACTGTTTCATTTGTATCATCACATAAATTATTATAAACATCCCTCGCATAAACTGTTATGTTAAATTGATTACCCGCAGAAATTGGACCTGATGGTGCAATAACTTCAAAATGATGTAAAGCAGCATGTCTCACATAAATAGATGGGGATGTATCAGAACTATACCCCGTAGGTGCTGCTGTAATCACCTGATAACCAGGGGCTATTGTTTTTAAGACCATATTATTTGTTGAGAAAATCCCACCTGCTATATTTATAGTTGTTGTAAGATCAATTCCATCAACTGACGCTGGATATGGGTCTGTTGATGATAATGAAGCATTTACAGAAGGAAGTGTGTATACTATATTATAATACTGGTCAACAATATAAACATCAAGGTCAAACCCTTCACCTGCTTTTACAATTTTCGGCGAGCCAGAATATCCATGATAAAAAGGTATTCCAACATGCGTAAGTCCTGGTTTATGTGTCATCCCTTCTGCCAGAACAAGTGCTTTCTGTGGTGTTGAAGGCCAGAGGTTAAAAGTATTGCTTTCATTAATGCCGCTCGTTGTTGAAAATTTCGCTTTTATTTTCACACCGCCTGCTGGACCACCTTCTACAGTTGTTGAAGCCCTATACATTGTAACCTGAACCTGACATTTTCCACTTACAAATTGTGGTGATATTGTTGGTTCTATTGTATATTCTGATTCTGAATAATTATTACTTGAAGCAAGTTCCATTACACCATTAAAACCTGTCGCAACTTCATAAGGTGAAACAGATTTTACTGCAGTAATTGAAACCCAGAAAGGAACTCCTGCTACCTGATCTGAAATCCATCCACCTGATAAATTTGTAATATCAATTCTCGCTATTTCAAATATATTTATATTTGGTGATTGGTCATCCGAGACTGATGGATCTGAAGCATCCGCTGCTGTAACATAAAAAGTTGAACTTTCACTATTATATTTTACAGGACAGAGCGCTGTTCCATTTGAAAGCCAGATACTAACAGGAAATGACGAAGAAAGCGGATCTCCTGCTTCTGAATTTACAGGATCGTTTGTTGAAACATTTATCTGATGAACCTGATTTACTATATTCCACCAGTTATCGCAAAGATTTATGGTTACTGTAAATGCCTGTCCTTTTGCCTGTCCTGATGGAGTATTATTTTCACCATCGGCTGTCCCTGGTCTTGCTTCCATTCCTGGTGCTAAAACCTGCAATTTTGAATAGTTATTTGCAGTAACTGTAACACCAGAACTTTCTCCTATTTGCCCAAAATATGATAATGGAGTATCATCAAAATTAGTGCTAACAAAAAGTTTTGCCTGCCATGTAACTGCCCTATAAAAATATGTGGTTAAACTCCTCTGCCCTGAATCTCCTGCTGTAAATGTTACTGCCCATTTATGCTGAAACTGACCGGTATTGGAACCAGTAACTGCCATTGTGCTTTCATAAGGTAATTCCCAATCAGTATATGGTGATGAAAGGTATAAAATACCTGTCCAGTCAGTTTTCGTATTACCAAATTCATCTTTTGCTCTTATTATAGAAGTCACTGCATTCCCGGCATTAACCGTTGAAGGTATATTTGATATTTCAAAATAAGATATGTTGGATGCATAAACATATGTTGAAAATGTTGCATTTGTGCTTGATTGCTGCGTATCGTGCCCTGTTGTTGTCTGATTGCCTGACGTCTTAAACAAAATATTAAATGTTGCATCACCAGAAACTAAAGTTACATACTGTGGTAAAGTTTGTCCAAATATTGACGCCTGAGAATCTGTTGATGTAATTTCTATTATATTATTTATTGTAGTTACTTTATTACCATAACTATCAACTGCCACAACTGAAACAGAACCATAAGTTGCACCTGCTGTTGTTGTCAAAGGAGTGCCTGAAACTCCACGAACAGGATTTGTCATGTCCCCGGGATCTGGTTGTTGTCCAGGCGCTATAAATATTAACCTGCTATAATTTCCTGAATTTACTGTAAATTGATTGCTATCTCCAGTTGCAGAACCATAAATCAATCTCAAAAACACATTAAATGCTTTCTGATAAATAATAACATAACCATTTGCCCCTGACATTACTCCGTTTGTAAAATTAATATTCGATTTATTCCAATTATTTGCATCAATTTGACTTGCCCCTGCCCATGCCTGCAAAGTAACACCTGTTTGAGTAAATGTTGTTACAGTATTGTTAAAAGCATCAACAGCAACTGCCTGTATCTGGAACGTCTGCCCTGCTGTTTGGTTTGGTATATTAGTTGTAATTAAAAAATGGTCAAGGGATGAACTAGTAACTGGCACGGTTACACTGTCATAAGTTACACCGGTTGCTGTTACTGTTAAATACTGATATCCACTTCCAACAGTTCTTAATTCTACCCTGAAAATAGCCAGACCTGAATCTAAATTTTTTGTTGAGCTATCAAATTGCACCTGCGGATCAGATGATGCCATTGTAACCTGAAATGTCTCAGAAGTTCTCGTATTCCAGTAAGCATCACAGGCACGAACAGTCACATAAAAATAAACTCCTGCGGTTTGCTGGGTTGTTTGTTCTACCCCCCCTGCCCTACCATTGCCTGTTAATGTGCCTGGTTCATAAACCTGTCCAGGACCTATTATCAATAATCTGTCTAATGTTCCAGGATCTATTGAAAAATTATTACTATTACTGGTTACATTTGGAACTGTTGAACTGCATTGTATATAAACCTGTTCGCCTATATTTGTTGCCCTGGCTAAAGTTGTGTTTCCATAATATATACCATTATTAAATTGAATCGTTCCTAAGTTATAACTACCACCGGATGAATAATAGGCAGTTAATTCTGCTGTGCCGCTAAAACTTGTAACTGTATTATTTGATGCATCAATTGCCACAATAGTAAGTGGTATTGGTTGTCCTGCTGTCTGGGTAGAAATTGTATTAAAGGCATAATTATTAATTTTTTGTGCGCCGATTGCAACAGTTCCTAATCCCAATCCCAAACCACCATTTTCCGTCGCAGTTATTGTTATATTACCAGAACCTGACATATTTATTGTAATTTCAACAGGGTACATTTTACAGGTGGAAGTTCCACCTTCTGATTGGGTTAAAGAAAAACTTACAGGATTAAAAGAAGCAATATCATTTGCGGACATTGTAACGCTTGCATTTGTATTAACATAATTATTTGATACATCATCAATAGAATAAACAGTAACAGAAAAAGGAACACCCATTGTCTGTAAATCTGGTGTGCCTGAAAGTCCTGTTCCAGGAATAAATTGCTGTCCTGGTGCTACTATTACTAATTTAGTTGCAGAAAATGAATTTATTGTAAGGAAAAAAATAAATAATATTACAAAAAAATTACTTCCCTTTACTTTTATCATACAAACCTCCATAATATCTATTAAACATATTTGTTAAATAATAATATAATTTTCTTTTAAAATCAAGATATTTTTGAAAAAAATTAGAATCTTAAGTTTTTACGAAAAATTTTATTTTATTATCAATAAAACCTGTGGTTTTGAAGTTATTTCCCTATCTTGAATATCTGTGCAGGTTATTGTTAAATAATATATCCCATTTCCTAATTTATTTAAACTGCTGCTTTCCATTTTTATATTAATATTCCCGCTGTTAAAATTTCCCGTTATCACCTTTTTTATTATTAATCTAAAAGATGTTGTGTAAATTTTAATGCTTATTTTTTTGCATTTTTTTGTCAAATTTATATTAATATTAAAATAATCCTTTGCATTATATGGATTCGGATAAATATTTATATTTTTTATTTGTAATTTTTCTTCTTCAATTTCTGTTAAAGGCGTAATAGTAAAGGTAGGGGTTAAACTTTCTGTTCCTGTTTGTTCTGGTGTATCTGTGGGGGTCTGTGTTGATGTTGATGATGCTGTCAATGTTGGTGACTGCGTCCCTGTTACTGTTTGTGTAAAAGTATTTGTTTCTGCTGGGGTATTTGTAAAAGTAAATGTCATGCTAAATGTAGGACTTTGCGTTCGCGTATATGTTGCTGTATTTATAAAAGTTGGACTATAAGTAGCCGTGAAAGTTTCTGTTTGCGTTTGTGTTGATGTCCAGGTTATTGTAAATGTATCTGTATTTGTCCATGTTGGTGGTTGTGTTCCTGTTACAGTTTGCGTAAAAGTACTTGTTTCCGTTGGAGTATTTGTAAAAGTAAATGTCATGCTAAATGTAGGACTCTGCGTTTGCGTATCTGTTGCTGTATTTATAAAAGTTGGACTATAAGTAGCCGTAAAAGTTTCTGTCTGCGTTTGTGTTGATGTCCAGGTTATTATAAATGTATCTGTATTTGTCCATGCTGGTGGTTGTGTTCCTGTTACGGTTTCAGTTTTAGTATAGGTTTGGGTAGCAGTATTAGTTATAGTGCAAGTATGAGTTGCTGTCATTGTAGAAGTTGTTGAAAATGTATAAGTATTTGTAAATATTGATGTCGCAGTAAAAGAATTTGTATATGTAAAAGTTGCTGTGTAGGTAAAAGTATATGTCGGGGTAGATGTGCCCGTGCTTGAACTTGTATTTGTAAAAACCTGTGTCAATGTATCTGTTGGTGTATATGTTTCTGTTATTGTGAATGTCCTGGTTGGCGTGTCGGTCTCTGTTGAGGTATGTGTATCTGCTGGAGTATTTGTTGATGTATTTGTTCTTGTAGGTGTATTTGTTGCTGTTTTTGTAAATGTCCTGGTTGGTGTATCGGTTTCTGTTAAAGTTTGTGTATCTGTTGGAGTATTTGTTGGTGTGAATGTTTTTGTTGATGTAGGCGTGGGCATTCCAGCAAAAATTATATCATCAATATAAACAGGACCTGTTGTTCCACCATTAAACTGAAACCCAATTTTTTCAATTTTTTCAACATTAGTAATTTTATTTCCATCCTGTCTTCCTGAATAAGGATCAATTGAGAGTGTTGAAAGTGTAACTATAAACTGTTCCCAGTCATTCCCGGTTTTAGTGAAAGGTGTGCTTCTATTTGTCCAATCTTCACCATCTGGATTTGCACCGCCCAACCCTGATTCAAACTCTTCCACTTTAATAAAAAACACTGTCCCTGCTGGAGCTTTTATCCAGAAAGAAAATGAAGTAGCACCTGTAAAATCCCGCCAGTATTCTGGTGAAGGAGCAGTAGAATAAGGCGAACCTATTGAAATATAAGATCCCCATCCCCCTGGTGCACATGGTGAAAATGGCAATTTTAAAGAACGCAATCCTGTATATTTATCATCCGTTGAATTTTCAAGTGATGGATTGCAACCATCACCTGTTGAGTATGGCTCTTTTAATACTCCGGTTTCAAAATCATCAAAAACTCCAGGAGCCACCTGCTGAGTTGTTGGAGTTACGGTTAAAGTATTTGTAAAAGTGAATGTCTGAGTATATGTGAATGTGCTTGTAAATGTATATGTTAGTCCACCTGGTGTATCTGTTTTTGTAAAAGTTGGGGTCATTGTCGGTGTCTGTGTATTTGTTCTGGTATTTGTTGGTGTCCAGGTATTAACAGGTGTCCAGGTATTTGTTGATGTCCTTGTTGGTGTATTTGTAGGAAAATTACCAACAAAATTTATATTATCTATATAAATTGTATTATTTCCCGGATTATCAGACTGAAAGAAAAATTTTTTAATTGCCTGTAAATCAAAAATATTATCTCCTGTAGGAGAATACGTATCCCTTGTAAGCGTTGATAAAGTAATACTGATATGCTGCCATGAACCTGCTGTTATAGAGCGCTGATTATTTCTATTTGACCAATCTTCACCATCGCCACCATTTGCACTTGGATGTTCTATTACTTTGATGAAAAATGTTAATGCTGATGTTGCATATATATCAAATTCTATTGAAGTTGCATTGGTGTAATTTTTATAACCGAGTGGAGCATAAGGTGAATCAATTCCAAATCCACCCCATCCCATATTTGCCTGCGATGTAATTTTTACTGAACGCAATCCTGAATTGGGTCTTTCAGTTGAATTTGTAACAGATGTAAAACCTGACTGAGTTGAAGGTAAATCAAAATTTACAAGAGCACCTGTTTCAAAATCATCAAAAATACCAGGCAAAGGAGTAGGAGTAAATGTTGGTGTTGGTGTTAAAGGATTCCATGTATTTGTAGGTGTTGGGGTAGGATAATCACCCAGCGGATTTTTCATATTACCGGTTAAGACGAGAAGATAAAGCATTTTTAAAATATCTGAAAAATAATCAGTCCCCCAATTAACGCCTGTATCTGTAGGAAAAGGAAAACTTATTAAATTTTCATAACATGTATTAAGCCATGTCTGATCACCTAAAGACATTGCAGCAACAGCAACTGCACCCTGTAAAGGCGGTAGATTCATAACATCTTCATCACATAAATCCGGGGTTCTATCTCCCCTGCAATATGTTTTTTCATCTCCATTTAAAGCATAATGAGATTTTATTTGAGTTGATATTCCATTATATTTTGTTTTAAAAAAATTGGTAATCGTTGCCGGACATTCATAAGCATACTGATGATTTAATGTGCCATATAAAATATAATCATAAGTTAACCGCCATGGTGTCCTGCATGCATCCCACCAGTAAGAATAAGAATCCATTGCCCATGAATCATTTGAATCATTTCTTGTTCCGTCATAATTACACCAATTTGGCATAAGCCAGGTATAAAGCCCTGTTGCTGAATTATATGTATCAGAATGATTTTTATAATAATTTATTATTGTATTATAAGTTCTCTGAGCAATTGAATACCATCTTTGTTCCCCTGTAAAATCTCCAAACATTCTGTAATATGCAGGAGCAAAATAACTTATATTTCCGAAATCCCATCCATCACCAGGTCTTATATCATTATTTGCTGTTATCTCATGATTTAAAATATTGTTTATTAAAGTTATTGCTTCCTGCTGATAATTAATTGCACCACCTGAACCCCACTGATAATGCGCCATAATAAGAGCAAATGCTGCATCTTCATCTGCATCTGTTGCAGCACCAGAGCCAATTACTCCACCACTACTGCTTATACGCCAGTTCATTAACCCATTTCCATTCATATATCTTTTATAAAATTTCCACAGACCATCAAAATACTGTTTTGTATTATTTGTAGAAGATGACATATAAACCATAATTATCATTCCATAGCCAATCCCTTCTGAAACAGTATCCATGGTATTACTATCACCTGTTTCATACCTGACAACTCTGTACTCATCCGAAGCCATCCATGGATCCTGAGTTTGACCATGTATATAATGCGCCTTCCACTGATCAAACCATTGCTGACAATGCTGATTCATTTCTTGCTGAGTATAATTATTTGGTTTTATACCATAAGGATAATTTACTGCCTGTGGAAATGGGAAATTACAGGTATCAGAAAAGATAAAGTAAGAAAATAATATAATAAATGTTTTGATTAACAATATTCTTTTTAGCATTATTTATACCTATATTTTATTTAAACGTTTAGACAATGATTTTTTGTAAAAGTTTCGTTTTAGGATAGTAAATTTAAGATAACAGTTTAGCCACTGGTAGAATAAAATTGGCTCATAAATAATTTTTTTTGTTGTCATTTTAAAGTCAGGCGATTGATACCCTTTATCTTCTATTCTACCGTTCATTGAGCCTGACAAAGCAATCTTGATTTTATCATCAATCGCCTTTTTATTGTCTTTTTTCGTTTTTAAACAGCCAGATTGCTTCCTTAAGTTTCATATATCCTTGTTTTCCCTTCCGCCCTCATCTTTCGGCTTCCTAAGAATGACGACACTGGAGGGTTCCTTACTAGTAGCCACACATTTACAAGCGGACTTCTTGTATCTAAACTATTACAATGATTATTATAAGTTTAATATAAAATATTCTTTATATATCAACTGATATTAAGTTTTTTCAAAACAAATTCCTTTACTTTTTCTGCTTTTTCTATTGCTTCTTTAGCCTCATCTATGTCGGGAAAATAAATGTAATAGTTTAGCCACCATAAGTAAAATTTGTACTACCAATATATTATATATTTTTTACAAATGCAAATCAGTTAAATACCTATCTATTATGTCTATATTATAGCATACCCCCCCGATGTCAAGTCCTAAAAAAATATGTTTGGGAATAAGGATAGACGTGGTGGACACTTAAAGAAGTCAAGGTAGAAACGCCCATCCCTAAGCGTCTTTCTAAGAAACACACGGAGGGACAACTAATCTTGCTTTTATCACCCGATGCCTTTTAGTCTTGTCTGCCTTCCGCTTTCAACTGCAAGATTGCTTCCTTAAGCCTCATACGCCCTTATTTTCCATTTTACATTCCTCTTTCGGCTTCCTAAGAATGACAGCATTTTCAAGTGTTTCTATAAATATCTAAACTTTTACAAGTTGACTCCTGGTGGCTGAACTATTACCAAATGTGTTTATCCAGCAAAGTCTTTTTGTTTTTCATTTAGTAATCGGTATCCTTCAAATCTTTATTTATTTATTTCTTTATATATCACATCTAAAAAAATATTTTCATTATTAACATAATCTCCTGTTATATCCCATACAAAAACTCCACCTAAATTTTTCGAAATAGAGTATTTTACTTTTTCTTTAATTGATCTGGCATTATCATAACTTATTATATTTTTTCCTCCTGGTTGAATAAGATAAGGAACCTTTGATGCATCGTCCCATTTTTCCTGCCAGCCAGAACCAATAAGTCCGTGGATTGTATAATACTGCATATACTCATCACTACAATTCCCCGCACATTTCTCATACATCTCACCACATGTTAAAAATTTTCTTCCGAAAAAAGCGATTCCTAAATTTACTTTATCTGACCTCACTACACGAGTATTCACTATATAATCAATTGCGGAATCGCAACTTGCATCATCAAAAGTATCATTGCCCGTATAAAGGGGAGAGTTATGTCCACAGTGGTCTGACCATGAACCATGAAAGTCATAAGTCATTACATTATAAAATCAACATAAGGTGCAAAAGCATCATAATCAAGCCATTGTGCATAGTAATGACCTGGATTTACAGCCATTGTTATAAGCCAGTAAGGCGCAGGTCCTGCTGAATTTTTAAATTTTTCTTTTACTTCCTTTAAAAGCAAAACAAAATTTTTCTTATCACTTAATCCTTCTGGAAATTCCCAGTCAAAATCAATACCATCATATCTGTTCTGTCTTAAAAACTTTTCTAAATTATCAGCAAAAGTTTTTCTCAATTCATTAGATGCTGCAATACGTCTGAAGGATGCTGATGCTTCTAAATTATAGCCACCTATTGATGCTAAAACCTTAACACCTGCCCTATGGGCATCATCTGTTAATTCCGGTTCCTGATAACCATCCGGTGCCTGTATTTCACCTGATGATGTCGGAAGTATAAAAGCATGGCATATATGAGTAACTTTTTTCAAAGGAATTTTACTTGACCTGTATTGTGGATTCCAGTATGGATAATAAATAAGTATTCTTTTACCTGCTATTTTTTTATCTGGCATCGCCGTTGGGGTTGGCGTAACAGTTGGAGTTTTTGAAATAAGTTTTATATTATCAAAATAAATTTCTTTTACATTATTTTCTTTTTTATCTATAAATACAAAATTTAATCTATCTATACTATCCTTTTCATTTATTTCTTCAGGTTTTTTATTTTTTAATTTAAATTCAAAATAAACTTTATTTTTACCACATGTTAAAAGTGCGTCATCTGCAATTTTTTGAATGATTTTATTACTTAAAATACTATCCGCATACAGAGACATATCAAAAAATTGATTTTGCTCTTTATCTATGCAGGGTATATACACATCAAGATATAAACCTTTATAACCTGAAAAATTTTCAGGTTTAAAATCAGAAAGTATTGCAATATCATCTTTTACAATTGCCATATTTGATATGATTATTTTTAACGCGTTTTTCCCCTGCGTTATTGATTGTTTTTCTTCATCGGTTATTTTTCTTTCTGCCCCCTGTCCCTGCCAAACTCCATTACTTTTTAATGAATCACAATCATTTAATAAAAAATCAGATGAGAAAAGTATTGATGCAAAAAAAACAGATAAAATTATTAAAAAAATTTTTTTCATATCTTTCTCCCTGTTAACAATATTTATCTAATTTAGAACAATAATCATAAACATAAATTTTTCAGTATATTTCGCTAATTTCCAGTATCTTCTTTATTACCTGATTTATATCAGATAACATTAAATCTTCAAGCGTTAGAGGAATGGTAAGATTCCAGTTTTTATTACTTATAATCCCCGGTGTATTAATTCTTAAATCCCATTTGTTTATATTTTCAAAAAAGTTACCTAATGATAAAAAATCAAAAATATTCTGTATAGAAAAAATTGATTTTGCCTGCATACATTTAATAATTGCTGTTTTTACAAATTCTTTACTTGCTTTTTCTCTATCTAAATTTTCATTTTCTAAATATTTTAAAAATTTTTCTTTTTCATCAAAAGTTTCTCTATGCAAATCATAAAACATCCATACTTCATCCCTTGTTTTATTTAAAATTTCAAGAACTTTTTCAGGCGAATCTATTTCTTTTTTCCACTTTATTCTTTTTTCTTCTTTTCCTTTTTTATCAAAAAGTTTATCTATAATCTGATTAAAATCAAAATTATATTCTTCGCACAACTTTTCTATAAGTTTAATGTCCACAGTCCCTGCTTCATTTTCCCACCATGTAATAAGTGGGGTCATATCATGACTTGAAATTACTGAAATAGAATTTTCCCTGTATTCATCAGGTCTTTTAAAATCATAAGTTTTTCCCCAATTACGCATCCATCTCTGGACATCCATTCCGGGTAAACCAAACTCATCTAACGTTTCATATGCACTTTGCGGCACAACTCCTAAATCTTCTGCACAGGGAAGCATATTGCCATTTAGCATAACTTTTAAAATTTTATGTCCATGTTTCTTCCATTCTTTTTCGTCCTCGGGATCAAATTTGCCATTTAATCCAAATGTATTTAAAGGTTCAGAAAGTTTAATCGTCCATATTCTGAAAAGACCAACAAAATGATCAATCCTGAACATATCATAAAAATTTTCAGCATATTTTATTTTTTCTTTTAAGTAAACATAATTTCCCTTTTCAATTTCTTCCCAGTTATATGGTGGCATTCCCCAGCGCTGTCCTTTTGCAAAATACATATCAGGTGGTGCACCTGATGCTAAATCTAACTTAAAAAATTTTTGATTAGCCCACACATCAACAGAATCACGGGACACTAAAAATGGTAAATCTCCCAGAATAAAAATTCCATTTTCATTTGCATATTCTTTAACTTCTTTAAACTGTAAAAAAATCTGCCATTGTATCCATCTAAAATAATTTATTCTATCAAAATTTTTTTTCTGAAATCTTTCTATCTTTTCTCCATCTTTTTTCTTATAAATATCCTGCCATTCTTCCCATGATTTTTCATCATTCTGCTCTTTTAAAACCATAAAAATGGCATAATCATCTAACCATAAATTGTTTTCCTCCACATAATCTTCATACTCTTCATTTATTTCTTTTTGTGATTTAAAAATTTCCCACAAAATTTTCAATTTTTCTCTTTTTATATTATAATTAATTCTTTCCCCAATTTTATATTTTTCTTTTATAGCATTTATCTGCGGCATAAATTTATTTATATCTGGTATTTTTAATTTATAAAGATTTATATAAACAGGATCAAGGGCAAAGGTTGAAATACAATCATAAGGTGTAAATTTATAGCCAGTATCATTTAAAGGTAAAAGTTGTATAATTGATAGTCCGCATTTTTTACACCAGTCTACCAATAATTTTATATCGTAGATATCTCCAATTCCAGTTGAATTTTCCGAATAAATAGAAAAAAGCGGGGCTAAAACGCCAGCCCGCCTTTTTATCCCTATCTTTTCCCATTTATCTTTTGCTGCAAGTTGTAAAAATTTTTCATAAATTTTTTTATTATATAACATTTTTAATTTATTCTTAATTTTTCAATCAATTTACTTTCTGTTACAGAACCTTCTATCTTTTCGGTTTTTTCACCTTCCATAATTAATACTGTTGGAAATTTTTCTATGCTATATTTATAAACAAGTAGTTTTATTTCTCTCGGCGCATCAGGTAATTGATAGAATTCATAAGTTAAATTATGCTCTTTTGCAACTTTTTCGAAAACCGGTTTGAACTGCTCACACATGCTGCAACCTGCGAGTGAAAAAAATATTATACGGTTTCCCATTTGCTCCTCCGTTTTATAATTTTAAATGACCAGAATAATATTATTCTATATTTTTTATATTTGTCAAATTAAAAATGGTAGAAGGGAATTTATGATTTCACTTTAATTTTTAATAGTTTAACCACCAGTAGAACGAAATTAGTCCATATTTAATTTTTTTTGATTTAACATATTAAAATCAGGCAAATGAATCCCTTTATTTTCTATTCCTCGGTTAACTCTCGCCTGTCAAAACAATCTTGATCTTGTACCTGGATGCCTGCTCACCTTGTTTTTTTACTAGTAGCCACACTTTTACAAGTGAACTTCTGTTGGCTGAACTATTATTATTTTTAGATGGTAAGTTTTTTATATTTCAAACAATAAAGTAATCTGCATGTTTCTTTTACTATCTGCTAATTGGTTTTTTCATCTGATCCAGAGTCATCATTGAAACATCTAAATCAGAAAGAAGCATTTTGCGTCTGTTATTTAAGCACGCTATTCTTTTTCTTCTTTTTTCTCTTCTTTCTTCTATCCAATCAACCTTTTTTCTTTCTGAAAACGCAAAAATATATTTTAATAATTCTTCTTCACTTAAATTATGCTCTTTTGCAAATTTCTGAAATTCTTCTCCAAAAACTTTATTTCCCATTTTTTCTCCTTTTTTATAATTATAACTATAAAAACACAAAAAGTCAAAATTTAAAATAACATATTTAATCCAATCTTATATTTATTTTAAATTATAACGAAAAATTTCACAAAAAATGATAAAACCATAAATATAACTGTAACAGTTTAGCCACTGGTAGGACAAAATTAGTTCGTATATAATTTTTTTAATTTGACATATTTAAGTCAGGCAAACGATTCTCTTTATCTTCTATTACCCGAGTTTAGACGCCCGGGGGATGGACGTCTCTACCTTCTAAATATCAGACGAATGATAATCCCTGCCTTTTATTCCCCGGTTAAATGAGCCGGACAAAGCAATCTTGCTTTTATCAACGATTGCCTTTTAGTCTTGTTTTCTTCCGTTTTCAACTGCCAGATTGCTTCGTTAAACATCGTTCACCCTTTATTTTTCTTTTTTTCCCTCTCCACTTGGGGGAGAGGGCAAGGGTGAGGGGGTATTGCATTCGTTAAGTATCTTTTCCATCACACCCTCTTTATTATTTCCTGCTGTATACCAACCGCAACAACAAAACCCCCTCATCCTATCCTTCTCCCCTATGGGGAGAAGGAACTTCTTTTTGTAATAGTATTACCGATTGCCTTGTTTTCTTCCACTTTCAACTGCGAGATTGCTTCGTCAGCCTCATATACCCCTTCTTAACTTTTCTTTCGGCTTCCTAAGAATGACATCATCAAGTGTTTCCTTACCAGTATCTCCACTTCTATAAGTTTGCTTCTGGTGGCTGAACTATTCTTATGTTATTTAATCCAGTCGTATATCAGTCGTAAAGGATAACATAAAAATTGCTTCTATCCCTGACGTTTACCCCGCATTATTCTTATTATTAACAACAGAAAATGTTAAATTTTTTTAAGTTAAGCCTTAAAAATTTTTTGAATTTAAACCCTCTTATAAATTTCATCAATATTTTTCAAATAATAATTTATATCAAATAAATCTTCTATTTCTTTTTCACTTAATTTTGCTCTTACTTTTTTATCTTCTAAAAGTAAAGTCTTTAAATCCTTTTTTTCTCCTGCCCAGATTTTCATTGCGTTTTCCTGAACTATTTTATATGCCTGTTCCCTTGTCATACCTTTTTCTATTAAAGCAAGCAAAACCCTTTGAGAAAATACAAGCCCTTTTAGATGATTTAAATTTTTTTTCATATTTTCAGGATATACATTTAAATTTTCCATAATCCATGAGATTTTATTAAGCATATAATTAATCAAAATAAAATTATCAGGGATGATTACTCTTTCAACAGAAGAATGAGAAATATCCCTTTCATGCCAGAGAGCAATATTTTCAAAAGCAGCAAGTGTGTTGGTTCTAACAAGACGCGTAAGTCCTGATAACTGCTCACAAACAACCGGATTTCTTTTATGCGGCATAGCCGAAGAACCTTTCTGTCCTTTTGAAAATGGTTCTTCAACTTCTAAAATTTCTGTATGCTGCAGATTTCTTATTTCTGTTGCTATTTTTTCAATGCCACCTGCTATTATTGCTAAAACTGACATTAAAAAAGCATACCTATCACGCTGTATTATTTGATTTGTAGCATCTGCTGGTTTTAGCCCTAATTTTTTTAAGGCAATTTTTTCTATAACTGGCGATATATTCGCATAATTTCCAACAGCACCTGAAATTTTTCCCACTTTAACTTCTTCCTTTGCTTTTAATAAACGATCTAAATTTCTTTTCATTTCAAAATACCATATTAAAACTTTTAAACCAAATGTTGTTGGTTCAGCATGGATATTATGAGTCCTACCTATCATTACTGTGTTTTTATGTTTTAAAGCAAGGTTTTTTAAAATCCTTATAAAATTTTTTAAATCTTTTTCAACTATATCACATGCTTTTAATAGACGTAATGACATTGCAGTATCAAGCATATCATTTGATGTCATTCCCATATGAATGAAACGTGATGATTTACCTACTTTTTTTGCAACTGAAGTTAAAAAAGCAATTACATCATGTCTGACTTTCTCTTCTATTTTTTCAATTTCTTTTATATTAAAATCTGCTTTTTTAACTATTATCCTGTAATCGTTTAAAGGTATTTTTCCTTTTTTCATCCAGGCATAACAAACAGCAAGTTCAACATCCAACCATGATTTATATTTTGCATAATCGCTCCATAAATTCCCCATTTCAGGAAGTGTATAACGCTGTATCATCTTTTTAATCCTTCCTTAAATATAAAAATTATTTTAAGCCTTCTTTTACGATTATTTCTGCTATTTGAACTGCATTTAACGCAGCGCCTTTTCTTATCTGGTCACCAGATACCCATAAATTCAAACAATTTTTCCTTGAAAAATCTTCTCTTATTCTTCCTACAAAAATATCATCTTTTCCTGTTGCAAAAAGTGGCATTGGATATTTTTTATTAGCCGGATCATCCTCTAACTTTACACCTGGTGCTTTGCTTAAAAGTTCCCTTGCTTTTTCTACAGTAATCTTTTTTTCTGTTTCTATGTTTATTGATTCTGAGTGTGCCCTTAAAACAGGAACGCGCACAGTCGTGCAGGTTATCTGCATATCAGGCGCATGCATTATCTTCCTTGTTTCATTCACAACTTTCATCTCTTCTTTAGTATATCCGTTTTCTGTAAAAACATCAATATGTGGAATTAAATTAAAAAGTAATTGATATTGAAATTTTTCAACCTTTAATTCTTTGCCCTGCGACCAATCCTTTGTCTGCTGTTCCAGTTCTGCCATTGCTTTTGCACCAGCACCAGAAGCTGCCTGATAACTTGACATAACTATGCGTTTTATTTTTCCATAATCATGCAATGGTTTTAAAGGAACTATCATTACTATGGTTGTGCAATTAGGATTTGCAATTATGCCTTTGTTTAATTTTACATCTTCGGGATTTATCTCAGGAACAACAAGCGGGACATCTTTTTCCATCCTGAAAGCAGAAGAGTTATCAATCAAAAGTGCATTTGCAGAAAGTATATCATTTACAAATTGTTTTGAAATAGAAGCTCCAGCCGAAGCCAAAACTATATCAACACCTTTAAAGGAATCCCGGGTTAAAAGTTCAACTTTTATTTTTTTGCCCGAAAAAACCATTTCTTTTCCAACGGATCTTTCTGAAGCAAGAAGTTTTAAATTCTTTACGGGGAATTTTCTTTCCTCTAAAATTTTTAACATTTCAACGCCAACAGCGCCAGTTGCCCCCATCACTGCGACATTATATTCTTTCACTTTCTCCTCCTTAAAAAATTTTTATTTATATTACTTTACAAGTGATGCAACCAGATCACCAACTTCTTTTGTTCCTAAACCCATTTTACCTGCGGATAAACTTTTTATTTTGCCTGATTTTAAAGCATCCTGCACCGCATTTTCAACTGCTCGGGCTGCTTTTTCTTCGCCTATGTTTTCTAACATCATAGCGCCTGCACAGATTGCCGCTAAAGGATTTATAACATTTTTACCTGTATATTTGGGTGCAGATCCACCAATTGGCTCAAACATTGAAACGCCTTCTGGATTTATATTCCCACCTGCTGCAATCCCCATACCACCCTGTATCATAGCACCTAAATCTGTTATTATATCGCCAAACATATTTTCTGTAACTATCACATCAAAATATTCAGGATTTTTTATAAACCACATTGTTGTTGCGTCAACATGGGCATAATCCTGCATTATATCAGGAAATTCTTTATCTCCTATCTCTTTATGCACACGCACCCATAAGTCTCCACAATTTGTTAAAACATTTGTTTTATGAACGAGTGTTAACATATTTTTTTTATTTCTTTTTCTTGTTAATTGATACGCATATCTTACACAACGCTCAACTTCAAACCTTGAATAAACCATTAACTGACTTGCTATTTCATTTGGTGTTCCTTTTTTTGCAACTCCCCCCTGCCCTGTATAAATACCACCTGTATTTTCTCTTACAACTATAAAATCAATATGTTCTGGTCCTTTATCTTTTAAGGGGCAGCCAACACCCTCGTATAATTTTACAGGTCTTAAATTTATATACTGGTCAAGAGCAAATCTTAATTTTAAAAGTATCCCGAGTTCTAAAATCCCGGGTTTTACATCCGGATGTCCTATGGCACCTAAATAAATTGCATCCTGTTTTTTAAATTCTTCAATTGCTGAGTCAGGTAGCGTCTCCCCAGTTTTTTTATATCTTTCGCCCCCAAAATCATAATGATTAAAATTTAGTTTTAATCCGTATTTTTCTGCTGCAACTTTTAAAACTTTAACTCCTTCTCCTATGACTTCTGGACCGGTTCCATCGCCCGGCAATAAAGCAATTTCATAAGTTCTTCCCATACTTTCTTTCTCCTTTCATTTTATACTAAACTTTTGTTTTGCATAGTTAATCAAACCACCTGCGGCAACCAATTCCTGCATAAATTCCGGTATTGGCTTTACTTTATACTCTTCATTTTTTGTTAAATTTTTAATTATGCCTTTTTTTATATCTATTTCAATCTCATCACCTTCATTTATTTTTTGTGATGCTTCTTCTGATTCAAAAATCAAAAGTCCAATATTAAATGCATTTCTGAAAAAAATTCTGGCAAAATCTTTTGCAATGACACAGGAAACCCCTGCATATTTTATTGCCACAGGAGCATGTTCTCTGGAACTTCCACATCCAAAATTCTTACCTGCAACAATGATATCTCCTTTTTTAACTTTTTGAATAAAAGTTTTATCAGCATCTTCCATACAGTGCTTTGCAAGTTCAAAAGGATCAGATGTATTTAAATATCTTGCTGGAATTATTGCATCTGTATCTATATCATCTCCGAATTTCCATGCTTTACCGCGTATCTGCATTTTAGTGCCTCCTAAAAAAAATTAAAGATCCTCAGGACTTATTATTCTACCTGCAACAGCAGACGCTGCAGCAACTGCAGGCGATGCAAGATAAACAAAACTCTCAGGATGTCCCATCCTGCCAACAAAATTCCTATTTGTTGTTGAGATTGCAACTTCTCCTTTTGCAAGTATACCCATATGTCCACCAAGACACGGACCACAGGTAGGCGGAGACATAACACATCCTGATTTAATAAATATTTCTACAAGTCCTTCTTTTAATGCCTGCAGATAAACATTCTGTGTGCCTGGTAAAATTATACAGCGAACCCGTGAATTTACATTTTTCCCTTTAAATATTTTTGCAGCTATTCTTAAATCTTCTATCCTTCCATTTGTGCAGGAGCCAATTACAGATTGGTCAATTGAAACTTTTTCCAACTTTGAAACTGGCTTTGTGTTTTCAGGCAAATGAGGCATGGCAACCTGCGGTTCTATTTTTTCACAATCATATTCTATTATTTTTTCATATTTTGCATCTCTATCACTTTTAAATATTTTCCATTTCCTTTCTGCTCTTCCCTTTACATATTTTAAAGTAATATCATCTACCTCTATCAAACCTGCTTTTCCACCTGCTTCT
The DNA here is from genome assembly GCA_020722985.1 of Candidatus Methylomirabilis sp. Classification (GTDB taxonomy): domain Bacteria; phylum Oederibacteriota; class PGYV01; order PGYV01; family DYJU01; genus DYJU01. The sequence continues at coordinate 7,568 of DYJU01000007.1, read as the reverse complement.
ATTGCCATATTGGAAATAGTCATCCTTGCATCCATTGACAATTTTTCTATAACTGGACCTGAAAACTCCATAACTTTATATAAAGCACCATCCACGCCAATATCACCTATGGTAAATAAAATTAAATCTTTTGAATAAACCCATTTATTTAATTTACCTTTATATATAAATTTTATTGTGGAAGGGACTTTAAACCATGCTTTCCCTGTCATCATCGCAAAAGCAACATCCGTGGACCCCACTCCTGTTGCAAATGCACCTAAAGCGCCATAGGTGCAGGTATGGGAATCAGCACCAATAACCAGATCACCAGGCACAACTATTCCTTTTTCGGGAAGTAAAACATGCTCTATCCCTGCCTGCCCCTGTTCAAAATAATGTGTTAACTTTTGTTCATAGGCAAAATCCCTTAAAATTTTTGCCTGTTCTGCTGATTTAATATCTTTATTTGGCGTAAAATGATCAGGAACCAAAACAATTTTTTTTCTATCAAACACCTTTTTCGCACCTGCATTTTTAAATTCTTTTATAGCAAGTGGGGCAGTTATATCATTTGCTAAAACTATATCAACATCTGCAATTATTAACTCTCCTGGTTCCACATATTTTTTCTTGTTTTTTGCTGCAAGTATCTTTTCTCCTATTGTCATTCCCATCTTCTTTTCTCCTTATAATTTATATCCTTTTTTCTTAATTTTTACTTGTTTTTCTCTTTCTAATTTTGAAAGGGCATCTAAATATGCTTTTGCACTTGCTTCAATTATGTCTGTTGAAATGCCACGTCCATTTACTTCTATTGCATCTTTTTTAATTCTTATACTTACTTCTCCCTGCGCTTCTTTTCCTTTTGTTATTGATTTTATTTGATAATCAATCAATTTCACTTCTTCCTTTACAATCTCATTTATCGCTTTATATGTTGCATCAACCGGCCCATCTCCTGTTGCAGAACTTTTATATAATTTGTCTCCCTTTTTAATTGCAACTGTTGCTGTTGGCAAAATTTTATTTCCTGTTGCAACATAAATATATTCTAACTGGTAAAGTGGTTTTACTGTAACTCCCCTACCCGACATAAGCGTTAAAAGGTCTTCATCAAATACTTCTTTTTTCTTATCAGCGATTTCTAAAAATTTCACATAAATTTCATCTATCTCTTTATCTTTAATTTTAAAACCCAAATGTTCCAACCTGTGCTTTAAAGCATGCCTGCCTGAACGCGATGTTAAAACAAGTTCATGTCCTGGGATACCTATTGATGCAGGTGTCATTATCCCAAAAGTTGATTCTTTTTTTAAAATCGCATCCTGATGTATTCCAGATGCATGGGCAAATGCATTTGCGCCAACTATTGCTTTATTTGGCTGAACTGTAATACCTGTTAATCTTGATACAAGTTTTGATGTCTTATAGATTTCTTCTGTTTTGATATTTGTATCAAACTTGAAAAGATCTTTTCTTACTTTTAATATCATAACTATTTCTTCTAAAGAGGCATTTCCAGCCCTTTCTCCCAACCCATTTATGGTGCATTCAACCTGTCTTGCCCCATTTAAAACAGCAGCCATAGAATTTGCAGTTGCCATACCCAAGTCATTATGGCAATGAACCGCAATTATTGCTTTATTAATATTTGGAACTGTATTCATAAGTTTTTTGATAAGATTGCCGAATTCATACGGTTCTGCGTATCCAACTGAATCAGGAATATTTATTGTGGTGGCGCCTGCTTTTATTGTCTCTTCAACTATTTTACATAAATAGTCAAAGTCAGTCCTTGCAGCATCCATTGCTGAAAATTCAACATCATCGCAATAATTTCTCGCATACTTTACTGCATCTATTGCCCGCTGTAAAACGACTTCTCTTGTTGTATTTGTTATATACTTAACGTGTATATCAGACGTTCCAATAAAAGTATGTATTCTCGGTCTTTTTACATTTTTTAAAGATTCGTAGCAGGCATCAATATCTTTTTTAACAGCCCTTGCAAGACCTGCAATAACTGGTTTTTTAACAACTTTTCCTATTTCTTTTACCGCTTCCATATCACCAGGCGATGAGATAGGAAATCCCGCTTCAATTATATCAACATTCAATTTTTCTAATTGTTTTGCAATCTCTATTTTTTCTGTTTTGGTTAAAGAAGCACCGGGTATCTGTTCTCCATCTCTTAAAGTTGTATCAAATATCAAAATTCTTTCCATCTCTTATCATCCCTTTCTTTAAAATTTATTATTTTCTTTTTTTTCTTCCTGTTTTTCTTGCTTTTTCTGTATTTTTTTCTTTAACTTTTTCTTCTTTGCTCTGTATCTTCTTTTCTGATATCCATGGCATCATTTTTCTTAATTCACTACCAACTTTTTCTATAAGATGATTTGTATCTTTTTTTAATAATGCGTTATAAACTGGTCTACCTGCTTTATTTTCTAAAATCCATTCCCTTGCAAAAGAACCATCCTGTATTTCTGTCAAAATTTTTTTCATTTCTTTTTTTGTTTCTTCTGTTATTATCCTGCTGCCACGGGTTATATCTCCGTATTTTGCTGTTTCACTAATTGACCTTCTCATATTTGCTATACCGCCTTCATATATAAGGTCTGTTATAAGTTTAACTTCATGCAAGCATTCAAAATATGCCATCTCTGGGGCATAACCAGCATCTACCAGGGTTTCAAACCCTGCCTTTATAAGCGATGTTAATCCCCCACAAAGAACAACCTGCTCACCAAAAAGGTCTGTTTCTGTTTCTTCTTTATATGATGTTTCTAAAACTCCTGCCCGTGTTGCACCTATGCCTTTTGCATAAGCAAGAGCTATATCTTTTGCTTTGCCTGAAAAATCCTGTTCAACAGCAATTAAAGAAGGGACTCCTTTTCCTTCAACATATTGTCTTCTTACGAGATGACCCGGTCCTTTTGGTGCGACCATAATAACATCAATATCTTTTGGCGGAACAATCTGACCGTAGTGAATATTAAACCCATGAGCAAATGCTAAAACTTTACCGCGAGTTAAACCCTGTTTGATTGATTCATAATAAACTTTCGGCTGGATAGGGTCTGGAATTAACATCATAATGATGTCTGCCTCTTGTGCCACTTCTTTTGCGTCATAAACATCAAAACCAGCATCTTTTGCCATGTCATAATTTTTAGTTCCTTCTACTTCTGCAACAATAACCTTTGCCCCACTGTCTCTTAAATTCTGCGCATGTGCATGTCCCTGTGAACCAAAACCAACAATACCTACAACTTTTCCTTTTAGCAGATTAAAATTCGCATCTTTGTCATAATAAATCCTTGCCATTTTTGAACCTCCTTAATTAAGTATATTTTATTCTTTTTGTTTTTTTGACCGCGTAAGAGCAACAATACCTGTCCTTACCATTTCTTTTATTCCAAAAGTCTGAACAAGTTGAGTAAAAGAATTTATCCTATCATCATTTCCTGTTATTTCTACAATCAAACTATCCGTTGCGGTATCCAGGACTTTACCTTTAAAGATATGTATAATATGCATTAAATGTGTTAAATTTTTGTCTTCTGTATTTATTTTAATAAGGGCAAGTTCCCTTTCCACATAATCTTCTTTGCTCATATCAATAACTTTTAAAGTATCAATAAGTTTATTTAATTGCTTAATAATTTGTTCTAAAACAAGTTCATCTCCAGTTGCAACAATAGTCATACGAGAAGTTGCCGGATCTTCTGTTTCACCTACTGCTAAACTTTCTATGTTAAAATTCCTGCTGGAAAAAAGACCTGCGATTCTCGCAAGAACGCCAGGATGATTTTCAACCATAACTGAAATTGTTTTCTTCTTTTCCATAAATAAAACTCCTTATTATAAATTTTTATGCCAGTTCAGTTTCTTCTAACATATTATGCAAAGAACCACCAGCCGGCACCATGGGCCATACATTTTCTTCGCCACATATATGAAAATCTATTAAAACTGGTTTTTTTATGTTAAAGGCTTCTTTCAAAACTTTTTCCACATTTTGTTCTTTTTCAACTTTAAATCCTGCAGCACCATATGCTTCTGCAATTTTTACAAAATCAACACTGCCTGATATATCAGTATAGGAATATCTTTTACCAAAAAATAATTCCTGCCACTGTCTTACCATACCAAGCCAGCCGTTATTTAGAATTGCAACTTTTACAGGTAAATTATATTTTACAGCAGTTGCAAGTTCCTGTATATTCATCTGTATAGAACCATCGCCTGCTATATCAATTACCAATTTATCAGGGTTGGCAACCTGAGCACCAATTGCTGCTGGAAATCCATAACCCATCGTGCCAAGTCCCCCTGATGATAAAAATTTTCTTGGTTTTGTAAATTTATAAAACTGAGCAGTCCACATCTGATTCTGTCCGACTTCTGTTGATATTATTGCATCAGGACCAGCCAATTCTGAAATTTTTTCAACAATCATCTGTGGTTTTAAACCTTCACCTGCACAGGAAAAAGTTAAAGGATGCTGTTTTTTCCACTGCATAATTCTCTCTATCCATTCAGGATGCCTTTTTTCTTTGATTTCAGAGAGTAAATCTTTTAAAACATTTTTTGCATCACCTACTATGGGTATATCAACCCTGATAATTTTACTTATTGATGTAGGATCAATATCAATATGAATAATATCAGCATGAGGAGCAAAAGTTTTTACATCTCCTGTTACCCTGTCATCAAACCGCGCACCTATTGCTATTATCAAATCAGATTCCTGTATTGCGTAATTTGCATATTTTGTTCCATGCATTCCGAGCATACCAAGGTATAAAGGATGATTATAAGGCACAACACCTATCCCTAATAAAGTTGTTGTAACAGGTGCTTCTATTTTTTCAATAAATTTTAAAAGTTCCTCATATGCAGATGATGCAATAACTCCACCGCCTATATAAACTATGGGTTTTTTTGCTTTTTCAATTAATTCAACTGCCTTTTTTATCTGCATTTTATTTGGTTCATATTTGGGTTTATAGCCAAGTAAATTTGGTGTTTCAGGATAAACAAAAGATTCAACTTCACCCGCTAAAATATCTTTTGGCAAATCAATTAAAACAGGGCCCGGTCTTCCTGTTGATGCTATATGAAACGCATTCTTTACTATCTGAGGAATATCTTTTGAATTTCTTACTAAATAATTATGTTTAACTATAGGTCTTGTTATGCCTGTTATATCTACTTCCTGAAAAGCATCATTACCTATATGGGATGTTGCTACCTGCCCTGTTAAAGCAACAATCGGGATAGAATCCATATATGCTGTTGCAATGCCTGTTACTAAATTTGTAGCCCCTGGACCAGATGTTGCAAGGCACACGCCAACCTTACCGGTAGAACGAGCATAACCATCCGCCATATGCGATGCTCCCTGCTCATGACGGACAAGATAAAATTTTATCTCCTTTTCATTATATATTTCATCAAACAATGACAGAAGAACTCCTCCAGGATAGCCAAATATAGTATCCACGCCTTCTTTTTTTAAACTTTCTAAAAGGATTTTTGCTCCTCTCATAAAATTACTCCTTAAATTTTATTTTTTAAAAACAGCACCTTGGGCTGCTGATGATACCATCTGTGAATATCTGTATAAAACCCCTGTCTTTATTTTGGGTTCTGGTTTTTTCCATTCTTTTTTTCTTTTTTCCATTTCTTCATCACTTATTTTTAAATCAATTCTTTTACCAGGTATATCAATTGAAATAATATCTCCTTCTTTTATTAAAGCTATGGGACCTCCTTCCATTGCTTCTGGCGAAATATGTCCTATAGCAGCACCTCGTGTTCCACCTGAAAATCTTCCATCAGTAATTAAAGCAACTTCTTTATCAAGTCCCATGCCTGCAATTGCTGATGTTGGAGCCAGCATTTCTCTCATACCAGGGCCGCCTTTTGGTCCTTCATATCTAATAACAACTACATCACCAGGTTTTATCTTTCCATCTAAAATTGCCTTCTGAGCGTCTTCTTCTAAATCAAAAACTCTTGCCTTACCTTCTCTTTTTTTCATCTCTGGTGCAACTGCTGATTGTTTGACAACAGCACCATCTGGCGCTAAATTACCATAAATTACAGTAAGCCCACCATCTTTAGAATATGGATTATCAATAGGTCTTATCACTTCATAATCTAAAACCTCTGCTTTTTCAATATTATCTTTTACCTTTTTACCAGTTACAGTTATCAGGTCAAGATGCAAAAGATTTTTCTTTGTCAATTCTTTCATAACTGCCTGAACACCACCCGCATTATAAACATCAACAAGGTAGTGATGTCCTGCAGGTGATATTTTACAAAGATTTGGTGTCATTTCTGATATTGAATTTATCTTTTTTAAATCAAATTCAATACCTGCCTCATAAGCAATAGCAGGCAGATGTAAAATGGTATTTGTAGATCCACCTAACGCCATATCTACTGTAAAAGCATTTTCAAATGCTTTTTCTGTCAATATATCACGCGGCTTTATATCTTTTTGAATAAGTTCCATAATTTTCATTCCAGCTTTTTTTGCTAAACGTATTCTTTCTGCATAAACAGCAGGAATAGTGCCATTTCCTGGAAGTCCCATTCCTAAAACTTCTGTCATACAATTCATCGTATTTGCTGTAAACATACCAGCACATGAACCACATCCAGGACAGGAGACCTCTTCTATTATTTCAAGTTCTTCTTTTGATATTTTGCCTGCCTGATATTGCCCCACTGCTTCAAAACCACCTAATACCAAATCATATTTTTTCCCTTTGTAGTATCCTGGCAACATCGGGCCACCGCTTATTACTATGGAAGGAATATTAATGCGCGCAGCAGCCATTAACATACCAGGGATTATCTTGTCACAATCAGTTATAAAAACTAAACCATCAAAAGGATATGCTTTAGCCATTATTTCAACTGAATCTGCTATAAGTTCACGAGAGACAAGTGAATATTTCATTCCTTCATGTCCCATTGCAATACCATCACATACACCTATTGTTGGAAATTCCATAGGAGTGCCGCCTGCCATACGAACGCCTTCCTTTGCTGCTTTTGTTATTTTATCTAAATGAATATGTCCGGGAATTACTTCGTTATATGAATTTACAACTCCTATAATAGGTCTTTCTAATTCTTCATCTGTATACCCCATCGCTTTAAAAAGTGATCTGTGTGGTGTTCTTTCTAAACCTTTTTTCATCTTATCTGAACGCATTTTCATTACCTCCTTTTATTTTTAATTATTTTTAAAAAACGCTTAATATTATAATATTTTTTTATCTCTGTCAATTTACAATTTTAAAAAAAGACATCTGTTACGACGCAGGAAACCTGATTTTAAGGGATTTTTCCGGGTTTTCTGCGTCGTTTACTTATTTAAGTACAACGAGCAGAAGCCCGGTAAGTGTAAGGACAACTACCGGAAGTAAAGAAGATATAATAATAGCGTTATTTTTTATTTTACTTTCTTTTTTTAACGCCATTTTATATCTCCTTTTTTTAAAAGATGTTTAAATTTACAAAAAAAATAAGTAAATGTCAAGGATTTTTTTTGTTAGGTGTGG
>DYJU01000073.1 GCA_020722985.1 Candidatus Methylomirabilis sp. | reverse complement strand
ATAAAGCCTCGTATTTACAGTTTCAATCCACGCCCCCGCGTGGGGGGCGACCTTTGGATTTCTGCTGTATCCCATATATCTTGTAGTTTCAATCCACGCCCCCGCGTGGGGGGCGACCGAGTGATGATATCAGCGATGCGGTTCAGGGGATTGTTTCAATCCACGCCCCCGCGTGGGGGGCGACTGTTTACTAAAATTAACTAAATTTTATTATGCTTTTTTGTTTATTTTCTGCGAACCCTCCTGCGAACCATCTCTAAAATTTCAATGAACAGTTTAATAAATAATTTTTCACCATAAAAATAAATAATGCGAAACCTATGGGGAAATTTCATATCTCCATATTCGCAAAAAATCATATTATAATTGGTCCTTCCAGATCGTATGTTTCTTTCGCGCCTATATGTTCTACTCGTCTATGCCAGTTTTTCCCTAAAAAATAATATCTTATACTATCTTTTTCCTTATCCATAATTTTTTCCAGGGTTGCTTTTAGTTTAACAAACTGATCTGGCATTACAAGACATTCAAAAACTGAATTTTGAACCCGTTGCCCATAATTTTGACATTCTTTAGCTATTTTTCTTAACCTTTTTGCCCCACCTTTCGACTCTGTCTGAACATCATACGTTATCAATACCATCATTTATGTTTCCTCCTTTTTATTTACAAAAAAATGGTGGATAATCATCAATATCGCCTCGTATAAAACGTGCTAGTAATAATGCCTGTGAATAAGGTATTAATCCAACTTCTATTTTTTCATCAAGGAAAGGATGATTTATTTCTTCTGTTTTCCTTTTTTGCCATGTTTCAAGCAATATTTTTTTAGCAGTATCATTAATATATATACCTTCGGCTTCACTTACTGTAAATGAATCTTTTGTTACCTGCTGTCTGTTTATAAGCGAAAGAACTATTCTATCTGCTAAATATGCTCTCAATTCTTCCATTAAATCAAGTGCAAAACTTGGTCTGCCCGGTCTGTCTCTATGTAAAAATCCCACAGCAGGATCAAGTCCCACGGTTTCAAGCGCTGCCCTGCATTCGTGAACAAGTAAAGTATAAACAAAAGATAACAAAGCATTGATCTTATCTTTAGGTGGTCTACGACTTCGTTCTTTAAAATAAAAATCCTCCTTCTGTGCAACAATCATTTCATTAAACACTGAAAAATAAGCATAAGAAGCCATGCCTTCTAAACCTCGTATCTCATCTAAATTTTCGTTCTTTTCTAATTTATAAATCATAAGATTCATATCATTAATTACTTTTTTAATTTTTTCTTCATTTACACAATCAGCATGATCACGAATTGCACGTCCCAAAACATTTTTTGCATTTGATATTTTAGCCATTACAAACAATCTCGCAATTTTTGCACTCTGTATTTTATCGTCACTTAAACGATATTGTTGTTTTCTTAATAATACATTACCTGAAACAGGACCTTCTACCCTTGCTAAAAAATTTCCATTAGGTGTCAATATAGAAACACATATTCCCCTTTCTGCACACATTCCCAATACTGCATGGCTTATACCTTTTTGACCAAAATACACTATGCCTTCTAAATTATGTACTGGAATTCGAAAATACTCCTGTTCATCTTTTTTTACAACAATATTTTCCCCATCTTTTGAGAGATATGTCTCTGGTGTAGTTACATACAAAACATTTAACAATTTGCGCATATTTACTCCTGATAAATATTTTCATAAATGTATTTTTTTACTTTTTCTTTTTTCTTTTTTCCTAATACAGGCAAACAAATATTAACAATGGAACAATTTTTACATTTAACTTTTTCAGGCACTCCAGGTGTAATCCCATTTTCTAACATATTATGCATATCTTCACAGGCATTTATTACTTTCTGTCTTAACTCACTATCAAATATCACCGGAACCCTGTGTCGCAACTGCCAATAAAATAAATAACCATTATTTATCTCAATTCCATATAATTCTTCCAGACACATTGCCTGACAGCAAAGTTGTGCTTTATCACATATATTTTCTTTTGGTTTCCCCCTTTTATATTCGACCGGTCTTGGACTCCATAATCCATCTTCTCCGGGGAGTCTTATCCCATTTTCTGTCTTATAAAATTCAACAACATCAGCAACTCCATATATCCCAAGTTTTTCCGATTTTAATGGCACCGATCTTTCTATTATCACCCCTTCTTTATATTCAATTTTTATACCGTTATCCACTCTGTTATGTAATAATCTACCTTCAGCGGTTAATAAATTTTCAACCCATTGTTGTTCAACATATATCAAAGCCCATTGTCTGCGACAGTAAAAATAATGCTGTATACCAGATATGGCTAAAAAATCTTCTTCGCTATATTTCATCTTCACTCCTGTTTTTTATTCTTGACTTTTATTTAATCTGTGCTATATTTATAAATGAGCGGTAAGACCGATACAGGTTGTTCTGTGTGTTCCCTTCCATAGGTTGGCCACAGCACAGACGTTTAGGCCTGTTAGGCACGCTCTTTTTATTTTATGGTAAATACAATCTATCAAATTTAATTCTTTCAGAAAATTCATTGTACCAACTTTCATCCTTCCTCTCATACTTTCTAAAAATACCCCAGCAAAACATATCAACCGCTTGTAAACCATATGTTGTTTTGGATTCCTGATGATTAATCATTAAGTTAATATTAGGCGATATTTTACCCTTTAAATGACTAATAATATATTTGTTGAACTCTTCTATTTCCTTTTTATTTTTGCTTTTGTCTATTATTAAATTAATCCCATCCATATTTTTATTTATAGTAATTTTGTCAATAACCAATCGCGTAATAAAATTATATACTCTATCTTTCTTATCTGTTAATTCTTTATAAACTCTCTTCTTATTTAAAGTATAAGAATATATTTCAAATTCTATACTTTTTAATTTTGAAATGAAAAACTTTTTTATTTTCAAATCTGTTTTGGCTCCTTTTAATTCTATATCTTTATTTTTTAATTTTCTTTTTTTGACTATCTTAAGCACTTTTGATAATTTTCTATTATTTTCCGTTCCATACAATACGAGTATTTCTATCGTAAAAAATTTTGATGGTTTTTTTAGTAAAAAAATCAAACCCGAGGTCTCCGCTTTCATCAAGATAAAGATAAAGCAATATTAAATTCCTCCTAAAATTATAGTTATATTGTCACAACAATTTAATAATACTCTTAGTAATATTAAAAATTTTTACCACACCAATTTTACTGATAATATCAACAAAATACTATGCCTTACAGCATTACAATATCTGCTCTACAGTGATTCCTTTCGGTGTTTCCGAGATCTTTACCTCATAATCCTCAAACGCCCTCGCAGGCTTGTTCTCATCTTTGCGTTTTATTGTTATTGTTTCAAATAATTTATTTGCTGGTGCATTGCCGAGTTCGGTATCATGTCTAAAAACCCAAAATCCGCGCACAGCCATTTTACCCCTTGCCGCAGAGCGATCATGCTCAAACATATTTTTAAGCGCTTCAAATAATACTTCCTTATCCTCCTCACTAAATCCTGTCTGTTTTGCAAAAAATGGGGATATATAACCTTCCATTCTGTAAAGAGCATAGGGAACTATAAATTTCTTTCCTATTGTATGTCCCGCTTCCGCTGCCTTATCTTCTTTATCTGTGACTGCCATTCTTGTAATTGAAACTTCTTGCTGAATAATTGGGTCTATACTTTTTGAAAAAGAAAATTGAACAGGTCCTCTAACCTGACCACAATTTATTTTTGTTGTCATTACCGCCCCAAATGTTCTTATATCAAAAAAATTCTGGCACATAAATTCAGTAATTTTTTTGGCATCTTTCTCGTCTTTTGGTAATTTTTTATCTTCAGGTTCCAATTTCAAACTGTCATATGCAATTCTGTTAATTTCATTCAATATTACGCCATCTTTCACATAGATATCAAAGCCTTTTTGTCCTGCTTTTGCTATTTCAACATAATTTCTAACTTTCCTTTTAATACATACATCTGTTACAATGCCATATCCTGTTTCATAATCAATTCTCGGCATATTTCCAGCATCTGGGTCTCCATTGGGATTTCCGTTTTCTACATCATAAAGCACCACAAACTCATAACGATTTTTTAATTCAGTCATTTTATTCCTCCTTTTTATTTTCTTTTTTTTTGTATAAATCGTTTCTCTGGTGATAATATCCCAGCATAAACATCCCCTGCTCATCAAGATTTAAATGAGCGGGGATATATGTTTGTCCACCAATCATATTCATAATCTCTTCAATTTGTTTATCTATGTATTTACCATATTCAGACGCTGATATATGATGCTGTGCAAGTCTTAATAAAATTGGGAAAATTGCTTTTGGCGATGAGGAAGCAGTCCCGAAATATCTATCTTTAATAGTAGAATTTATTCCAGGGGATACATCCATTTGTGCTTTTTCAAGTAATGCAAAAATCCTTCCCAAGCAATAACCAACATTTTTCTCATTTACATTTAAACTCATTGTTACACCTCCTTCCTTTTTGTTTATCCTATTTTTTCTGGTGATATATGCTTTAATAAAAGCAGCCCTATTCCTATTTATCTCTTTTTCTTTTTCTATCCTGATTCTATTTATAATCGCTTGATATACTCCCGTAGGATATGCTCCTCCTGTAAGAATCGCTTTCATTAATGCTCCTGAATATACAGGCGGGATATTTTCCGATTTCCCTTGTGGTGCTGTCTCGCGAAGCAATTGCCATATCGATATTGTATCGCTCTCGTTCCCGTGCTTCTTTTCTATCAACAAATCTTCATAATGCTGTTTTATTCGCTCAACTATTTTACCAAAAGTATCAGCATAAAAAAATCTCACAGATATCCTTGCTCTATTAGGCGATAATCCTAATATATAAAATTTAATATCGGGATTATATCCTTTAAAATCTTTTATACTTTTACCCTGAGATACTCTACTTAGAAAATCTCTCATCTTTGTTATTGTTGAAATATCATTTAATTTTTCTTTTTTAACTACTTTTTTATTATCTTCATGTTCTTGCTTTTCTTCTATTTCATAAGGATTAAATAAAACGTATAACAATTCTTCCTGCCCTGTCCCATAACTTTCAGCCCAGAATACAGTTGTTGCATCACCAATTTGGATATTTTGAATGGATGTTGGATTCAGCATATAATTTAAAGCCGTAACATAAGCAAATGCTGCTTCTTTTCCTACAGGCGAATTTAAACTTTGTTTCTTTCCATAAGATTCAAAAGCATCTTTATTAAAAGATACTATTGCCGCACCTGAAGATTGGGCATTCCATACGCCTTTAATACTGTCATGCACATCCAGCAGTTCTGTTTCTTCACCAGTCACCAAACATTGCCCTTTAATGGTGGGTCTAATTTGTCTTTTCCCCGGGTTGTCCTTTTCCCACGCCTTGCAGATTTTTGTTTTTTCATGCACATATCCTTTTATACCTTCAACACTAAAAACAAGGTTGCCGCCCTTATCAATCGCTTCCTTGTGTTCTGCTATAATTTTGTTTTTCTTTGTTGGGTCCCATCTTTCAAAAAACTTTAAAACCGCTATTGCCGATTCATCATCAACGTCTTTAAGAATTGCTTTATGTAATTCTGCGCTCTGTTTAAAATTTTCCGCTTCAAATCCAAGCAGGTATTTTGGTTTGTCACAGAGGAAATAAGGTGAAACACCTGCTGTCCTTTTGGCGTGCTGTGGTACATCCATTAAAACAGCCTTTTTCCCTTCTCTAATCTCAATCAAATCCTTTAAATCTCCTTTTTTACTTAAAGATATTACAAAACTTATTTTTTCTTTGCTGTAACCGGGTTTTGAGACTCCACTATCAGGATCGTCAAGTAAAGTCTGATAATAATCATAAAGTGCTCTTAATATCATTTTTTCACCCCTCCCTCTTCTATTAATTTTGCTACATCTATAATACCATCTTTCATTTTCACTCTAAAAAATTTTGGTGTAATTTCTTCATATATGCCAGTTTCTTTTTCATTTTTAAATTCTAAATCATAAAGCATCCATCCCAAATCTTTTTCTACTTTTAATTCTTGTGCTATTTCAGGTTTTTCATCATCACTTACAATTACTTCAAAAAATGCTGGAAATTCTCTGCATCCTAAATAAGGTCTATGAAAACATTGTCCATCTTTTGCCCTGCGTAAAAACATATTATAATGTTTTTCAGGAGTATCTGTATCTCCCGCTTTTGCCGTCATCTCAAAATGTGCTTCAATTATATACGCAACATTTTTTAAAACCATTGCAGCCCTCTGCTGACGTTCATCAGTTATGGACTGATATAAATTTACTTTTTCACCTTTCATTGCTTGTTTTATTTTTACTGCTGGTATTTTTCCGCTCACTTCATTACGTCGAATATTGGTAAATTCAATTTTATTTAAAACATGTATTTTATCTATTACCCACCGTATTGCTGGTTTCCAATGAATTGCCTCTAAAATACCTCTTGCTGCTGAAGGTGTCATAACATCATAACTTACCCTTTCAGCTTTCATTTCCGGTCTGGTAAAACATGCATACTCACCCCATACTTTAAGTTTTATTCCATATCCCATTGCTGACCTCCTTTATATAAATTTTTAAATAATAAATAGTATCTCTATTATCTATTATACACAGGCTAAAATATATAATTTTCTTGAATATTGCTGTATGCCTCCCCAACCTTTACTCCAAATTCCTCAGAATACGCCTTCTTTTCAAGTATAAAATATATATCTTTAAAGTTTCTAATCATATTATTTTTTACAAGTTTATCAAAATCCTGTTTATAAATCTGAACTGTATATATTTGTAATTTTCTTGTAAAAGAACCTGGATATTTTGTAAATTCTATTTGCTTTAATAAATCTTCACACTTCTTATTATATGGTACTATTATTGAATAAGTCAAATCATCTATAAATTTAAAATTATCGGATATAGATTTAAATGAATATTCAATATTTCCCGAACCATCTATAATATTTTTTATTATTTCTTTTTCATCAAGCCCATTCACTTCTCTTGAATATAGTAATTCAAAGTAATCTTTTATATTCTTTAAACTTAACAAATCATCTTCTTTATTAAGTCGTATTACCTCTTCCGCTACACCAGATGTTATCCCTAAAAAACCCTTCAATGGTTTTCTGTCCGATGGTTTAAACACATAAACTATACCACCTTCCATTATTTTTCTTTCTCTGTTGCATCTTCCTGCGGCTTGAGTTATTGAATCAATACCCGCAACTTCTCTATAAACAACTGGAAAATCAATATGAACTCCTGCCTCTATAAGTTGGGTTGAAACAACTATGCATTTTTGTTTTTTCCCAAGTTTTTCTTTAATTTCTTTTATTTTTTCTGTTCTATGAGCAGGGCACATTGCAGCACTCAAATGATAAATCCCTTCAATTCCTTTGTTCTTTAAACCTTCGTATAACTCTCGTGCAAACCTTCTTGTATTTACTATACAAAGAACCCGCTCATTTTTAATTAAATTTTCAATTAAATCTTCTTTTTTAATTTCACCTTCCCACACTACATTTACAGCCTTTAACTTTGTGTATAGGTCTTTTGGCTTTTCTATTATTTCTCTCGGTCTTACATCTTCTGGTAATTTGAAGTCTTTGGGTGGATTATCAAAAAGTGCTGGTTGCGTTGCTGTGCAAAATACAACCGTGCAATGATAATTTTTTATTAGTTCTATAAGTCCATAAATACACGGTTTCATATATTCAACAGGCAACATCTGTGCTTCATCAAGTATTATTACACTATTTACGATGTTATGTAATTTCCTGGATTTTGACGATTTATTTGAAAATAATGATTCAAAAAACTGAACATTGGTTGTTGCTATAATTGGCATATCCCAATTTTCAGAAGCAAGTTTTAATTTGTAATTAATATCATCGTCTTCATTTTCTTCATAATCGTAATTACTATGGTGTTCAAGAATATTTTCAACACCCAAAACTTCTCTGAAAACATCTGCATTCTGTTCTATAATACTTGTATAAGGTATTACATAAATAATCCTTTCCATATTATTTTTAATTGCTTGTTTTAAAGCAAATGATAAAGATGATAATGTTTTACCTCCACCAGTCGGAACCGTTAAAGTAAAAAATCCTGGTTCTTCTTGTGACTTTTTTTGACATTGCCTTAATATATTTAAACGTTCTTTATTTAGTTCTGTTTTATCGGACTCTTTTATTTTTCTATTTAAATATTCATCTAACTTTTCATCAAGTTCTTTCAAATTTGTATTTTGTTTTCTTAACATTGATTTTTCTATATTGTAAAATTTTTCAGTATCAAGAAAATCAGCATCTACAAGACAGGAATAAAGCATACGTATAAACATAAATACAGAAAATGAAAGTTCTTCTTTCTTACCTTTTCCTTTTATTGGTAAATATTCTGGAGCGGGAGGTAATTTAATTTCAGTTGCAAAATTACTATAATCAGGTAATGCATTATTATTTAATCTGTTTGCAAGACATGAATCATCTCCAGTTCCTGTATAATCTGCCAATCCAGCATGATGCCCTGCAATTACATAAGATAGTATTTTCCCTATCCCTCCGCCATATTTAAAAACGACCTCTTTTGCTCCTGCCGTTGAATGGTCAACTTTATAATTTTTCCCTTCTAATTTCACCTGAAACTCTTTTGAATATTTTCCAATATCATGCAATAACCCTGCTATGTAACCTAAGTCGCCTGCTTTAAATTTTTCTGCAAAATTTTTAGCAAGTTTACCTGTTTGTAATAAATGTTCTTTTAATAATTGCCAGTTTTCCTTTAATTCATTTTCATTTGAATGTGCATAATATTTCATTTCTTTCCTTTATAATATAAATTCCGAAATATTTTTTAAATATCCCTGCCAACCATTAAATTTATTCCATTTTTTTACAGATTTTAAAACCCGTTTAAGGCACTGTAGTATTTCATCTATAGTTTTAACCGAATTTGAACTATCTTTTATTGTTGATATCCTGCCAAGATGTATTTCCCATACTATTTTGACATAATTAAAAATAAAATACTCTTTTTCTGATAATGAAGTATTTTTTACTGAATAATTTGTTTGCTCTGCTTTATATTCTTCTATTAACAACTCCAGCGATCGCATAACCTTGTAATCTTACATCTCAGGATATTTGCGATAAACAGTCATAATTCCAAATTCTATTTTGTATAATACATCCCAATATTCTTCTTCAAAAGTCATTTTTTCCTCCTCTGTTTTTTTTTATACATCAATAAATTGTTTACCCTTTTCATTCAAAACTAAATCTTTTCCTATAATAGTTGTAATAGTTTAGCCACCATAAGTAAAATTTTTACTACTAATATATTAGCAAATTATTTTTACAAATGCAAATTAATTAAATGCGTATCTGTGGGAATAAGGATAGACATGATGGACACTTAAAGAAGTTAAGGTAAAGACGCCCATCCCTGGGCGTCTTTTTAAGAAACATACGAGTGAAAACCAATCTTCCTTTTATTACCTGATACCTTCTTGGCTTGTCTTTTTCCGCCTTTAACTGCGAGATTGCTTCCTTAAGCCTCATACACCCTTATTTTTTTTACATTCCTCTTTCGGCTTCCTCGCAATGACAACAGTCGTGCTCTGTCATTGCAAAGTCAGGCGAACAAGCCCCTTTGTCTTCTATTCTACCGTTTGA
>DYJU01000072.1 GCA_020722985.1 Candidatus Methylomirabilis sp. | reverse complement strand
AGACACGGATTTCGCGAATCAAGACACGGATTTCGCGAATCAAGACACGGATTTCACGAAAACGATTATTGTATATGTCTAAGATGTGGCGAAAGAGTTCCACACGAAAGAGGTATTCCTTGTCAAGAAATGAGATGTCCAAAGTGTAAAGCTGCTTTAGTTAGAGAAAATTCTTATCATCATCAATTATTTCTTTCAAAACAAAATAAAAAGGAGGATTAATATGAAAATAGCGATACCGTCTAACGATGGGGTAACAATTTCTGCTCATTTTGGTAGAAGTAAAGGTTTTATCATCGCAGAAATAAATGATAATCAAGTGATTAGTAAAAATTACCTCTATAATGATTTTACACATCATTCACACGCACACCACAACCATAACGATATTAATGCACATCATCATTCACATGAACACCATAATCATAATGATAGTGATGCACATCATCATTCACACGATGGAGTCTTTGAAGCTTTAAAAGATTGTGAAGCAGTAATATCAAGAGGTATGGGGAGATTATTATATGATGAATTAGTCTCGAATAATAAAACTATTTTTATTACTAATATAAATGATGTAGATGAATCATTGATGGAATTTATTAAAGGTAATTTGGATAATAATCCAGAAAATTGTTGCACGCATTAATTTTTTTTGATATATTGAAAAAAATGCGGAGAAAAATATGGTATTATCAAAAGAATTAGATTTAACTGATTTAGAATCATTATTTGATAATATTAGTTTAAAATCAGTTATCAATGTTATTGAAGCTTTAAAAAATAATTGTCGTGATAGTAGTTACAAAGATCCACTTTATTCTGCTTTTTGTGGAATACTTAAGGAGACAGAAACTTTATTGCAAAGAGCATATTCAAATAATGCAACATAGGAGAAGGCAATGGCTGAGGAAAATGGCAATTCTATCATTAAAAATTTAAAGCGAGGGAAATTAATTATTGCAATTGCTAATGCCGTTAGTGCTGTCATTTTTTTTATACTTTATTATTTTACTAAAATTGAAATAGTATTATATGTTGCTATTTTATTAATAATTTTAGCAATTGGAGTGATTTGGTATTTTTCTAAAATTGAAAGAAAGTATATCAACTTAGATCGAAATGAATAAAATAGATGATTTTGTTGTTCCCAAGCTAAGAGAAAATATCAAAATTAATATTGTTGATGAAAATCAACAAAGAGTTTATATATTAAATGATCCTTATAATTATTCTCCTCAGCCGATTGCTATACAAGAATTTTTTTATAAAATTTTAGAATTTTGTGATGGAAAAAGAACTTTTAATGAAGTTATAAAATTAGCTGAAGCTTATTTTAAAACTGAAATAAATATTGATATTGTCATAAATGCTATAAAATTTTTAAATGACAATTACTTTTTAGAAAGTCCAAATTACTATCTTATTAAATATCAAATTGATTCATATTTATCTTTAAAAGATAGACCTCCTGTATGTGCCGGTTCTTCGTATCCCTATGATGCTTTAGATCTTGAAATCAAATTGGAGCAAATTCTCAATTCTTATGGAAAGGATGAAATACAAACTAATGCAAAATTTTTAATAGTTCCTCACATTGATTTTAATATTGGCAAAATAAGTCATGAAGTTTATTCAGCTGCTTATAAAGCAATTCTAAATTATCATCCCGATTTAATTGTAATTTTTGGAACTTCGCATTATATAAGTAGCGATTTATTTATGCTTACTCAAAAAAATTTTAAAACACCCTTAGGTATTGCACAAGTTGATTTGAAATTAATCGAGCAACTTAAAGAAGAATTGGATATGGATTTAACAATTGATGAATTAGCTCACAAAGATGAACATTCGATTGAATTCCAAGTTGTATTATTACAATATTTATATAAAAATGATAATATAAAAATACTCCCGGTTTTAGTAGGTTCATTTCACGAATTTTTAGTTAAGAAAAAGCAACCAAATAAATCTCATCGATTTAATCATTTCATAACTTCATTAAAAACTGTAATAGATAGAAATTATAAAAAGCCACTTATAATTGCCAGTGGTGATTTGGCACACGTTGGACGTAAATTTCAGGATAATTTTGATGCGTCAACAGTTTTGGAGCAGTTGAAAAGAGAAGATATGCAGTTAATCGATAGATTATCCAGGAAAGATTCGGAGGGTTTCTTTGATTTGATATTAAATACCAATGACAAAAGAAAAATTTGTGGTCTATCTCCATTTTATACTTTACTTGAATATCAAAAATTATATAATGATAAAGTTTTTAAAGGAGAATTTCTGAAGTATAACCAATGGAATGAAATTGAAACAAGATCGGCCGTTACATTTACTTCAATAGCTTATTATCAATATTCATAACAATTGTGTTATTTTTTTTAGTATATTAATTTTGTTTATCTAAGGGGATAGAAATGAAGTTTTTGATATCATTTTTTATAAGTATTTTATTGATAAACTCTTGTTCTGAAGATAATTCAACAGAGCCAAAATTAAATCAAAATTATTATATTTATTATTCACTGAGTCAAAATAAAGGTTGGAGACCCGAACATTCGGGACTTTATAGATTTGAATACCCAAAATATAGTAATATTGAAAAATTAAACAATTATTCGATAATTCATACAACAAGGGTTGCAAAAAATGGATTAATGGCTTATATTATTGATTCACCTGAATTATCATTAAATATTAGATTTGAAGATGGAAACACCCAAAAAGTATTACTCCCTGAATTTAATGAAAGAAATGTAGAACTTTTACTTAATCCCAAACCAGAAATTTCTTATAATGGCAATAAATTAGTTTTTTTTATAAAAGTCATACCTTATAACTCAAAAGAGGAAATAGATACTGAATACTATTTGAATATTTTAAATATACAATCTTTAGAAACCGAATTGTATAACATTAAAGATTTTATTTCAAAGTTTAATTTACAAATACCAGTTAAACATACTAAACCTTTTGGAGATAACTTGATAGTCAATAATGATGGGTCTGAAATTAATTTTGTTGTAAAACTTTTCGGTATAATTGATAATAATTTAGTTGATATTGGTTATAATGTTTTTCAAATGAAGGATAAGAAATTGTTATCTCTATTAGATATTCAAAAAAATGAATTACAAATTATTGCGAAAATTGATGAAAATAAAACTATTGTTAATGTTAATGATTCTATTTATCAATTTACTGAAAATTCTACATTGGAAGCAATAAATTTACCTATTAACAGCATTTTTTCATATAGACAATTCAACGACAAATTTGACAAAGTTGCATTATGGGATGAAAATGGTATAAGTTTGTTCAACACTGAATCTTTTGTAAAGTTAAAGACAATTATTACTTGGGATGACATTAAATCTAAATATGATGATGTTTTAACTGCTCCCACAGCCAATATTTCACTATCACCGGATGCTGAAATAGTTTGTTTTATGCTACACCCAAAAGGAGACTTACAATCTTTTCATATTTTTACTGTTAAATCTAATGGCGACGATTTAAAGAAAATTCTTTCTTTTACACCGGTAAATTATCCGGTTATTTCTTATGGATTTTAATTTAATAATTATTAAAATTAACCGATAAATTAATTTTTAGATAATATGAGAAGAAAAATTAAAAGTTCATCAATAATATTGAAAACATTACTAATATATTTAATTATCAATGCATTACTTATGCCATTTGACAAAGTTTTTGCCAAAAGTTTTTTTATTGAGAATAAAGGTCAGTTTCCAAATAATATCTTGTTTTATTTAATTAATAATGATTTTAGTATTTTCATAACCAAAACACAAATTTATTGTGAAAATAAAAAAGAAAATATCAAAAAGATTTTCACAATAGAAAATAAATATAATAATTTTAAAATTGAATATAATAATTATCCTTATTTCAATTTCTTGATTGGAAATAATCCTAAAAATTGGATTAAGAAAGTTAGAACTTGTAATAATATTCATTTTTTAAAAGATAATCAAGAAATTTTTCAAATAAAATTAGATGATGAGTTATCTTTAAGTGCAAATAGCACGTTTACAATACCTATCAAAGAATATGATAAATCCTATGATTTAATATTAAACTCCGGGGATAAAATAATTTTAAGAGGTAAAATTAATGATAATACATTTTCAATTGATAATAATAAGAAAGATAAAATCCAGGAAATTAATCCTAAATTTTATAGTTCATATCTTGGTGGTTCAGGATGGAATGTTGGGGAAGAATTAACTGTTGATAAAAATAAAAATATTTATATTGTTGGTACAACAGATTCTCGAGATTTTCCCGTTACTGACAGTGTTTTTCAGGACAAATTACGTTTAACCAAAAAAATTTACTCTGATTGTTTTATTGCTAAATTCGATTCTTCAGGTCAAAATCTAATATTCGCTACTTATCTTGGAAGTCAATTGGAAGATTTTGGTAAATCTATTGCAATTGACCAAAATTCAAATATTTATATTACAGGTTATTTAGGACCAACCGGGACATTCCCATTTACTTCCAATGCATATGACACAACAGAAAATGGTGCCTATGATTCTTTTATAGCGAAAATTAATTCTGATGGTAGTGAATTATTAGCATCTACTTATTTGGGTGGCAGTAATGATGATTTCTCTATGCGAATAATTTTGGATAAGCAAGGTCATATTAATGTATGCGGATACACTAAAGAGAGTGATGATTTTCCGATTACCGAAAAAGCATTACAAAAGTACCATAATGGAAAAAATGATGCATTTTATTGTAAATTATCTAATGATTTAGATTCTCTCCTTTATTCCACTTTAATAGGAGGGCTTGATGACGATTTTGCTGAAGCTATGACAGTTGATAGAAATAATTATATTTATATAGCTGGTAGTACTCGCTCTTTGAATTTTCCTGTAACATCAGATGCCTACGATGATTTATATAATGATACTTTAACGAATTCAAGAAGAAATGATGGATTTATATCAATCATTTCATCTAATGGTTCGTTAGATTATTCAACATTTTTCGGAGGATCAAATAGCGATATTATTTATGACATAGAAGTTGATAATTCTTTAGCTTTTTATGTAACTGGAATTACCGAATCAAAGAATTTTCCTGTTTCTGCATTTGCTTATGATACAACTTATAGAAGTAAAGAAGGTGAGAGGAGTGCGGGGGACATCTTTGTTTCAAAATTCTTGCCTACTCGTAAATTTTTAGAATTTTCAACTTATATAGGCGGTTCAAGTGTCGATAAAGCTTATGACATAGAAATAGCACAAGATTCATATATTTATTTTGTAGGAGCTTCGAGTTCTGCTGATTTAAACATCAGTAAAAATGCATTTCAAAAGACATTTAAAGACTCATCATTTGGTTCGGATGCAATTCTTGGAATAATTGAACCTCCCGGAGATAAATTAATCTATTTATCTTATTTGGGTGGAACTGAATCAGATATATGTTATTCAATGCAATTAATTGATAATGAATTTTTCTATATTACTGGAACTACATCTTCAAGTAATTTTCCATTAAGTCAGTCGGCTTATAGTTCTACATTTCATAATGATACAACATCGGAAGTTTTTTATAGTATTTTACAACCGAAGATATTAGCTGTATCTGCAGGTGGTGATAAAGACGGAATAATTGAAGCTTGTAGGGGAGATATCATAACTCTTGGAAGTGCTGATAATATTGGAATAAGAGGAAGTGCTACTTTTAACTGGTATCCTACAACCGGATTAAATAATTCCAATATAGCTCAACCAACATTACAGGTAAATGAAGAAGCAAATTATATTCTTCAGGTTATCGATAGTAAGGGATGGGAAGATTGGGATACAGTATATATAAAATTACTACCTATAATTGATGCAAAAATTTTCGGTCCAGAATATGTTTTTGAAAATTCCGTACATAGTTATGGAACACGAAAAAATGATTTTGCAAAATTTAAATGGTTATGTCAAGGTGGAACTATTTTAACTTCTGATACACTTTTTACAATTAACGTTAAATGGGGGAAAGACAGTATAGGTTATTTAAAACTAATTACGGAAAATGATTTAGGTTGCAAAGATACTTCTGATAATTATTTTGTTCATATTGGTGAAATATTTAAGCCAAAAATTACGATACTAACGGATTCTGTTTTATGTACTGGTGAGCAAGCGATCTTGGATGCGGGATATGGTTATAAATCTTATAATTGGTCTGATGGCAAAACCACTCGTTATGATACAATTTCAACAACAGGTTATTATTGGGTTTATGTAAAAGATTCTTCAAATTTTCAAGCTTTGTCGGACACTGTTTTTATTGAATTTTTGCCATCCCCCCAAAAACCTAAAATTTATTTCAATTATGACTCAACTTTATTAAGTGTTGATGTCTTTAATATGAAATATCAATGGTATCATAATGGACAACCAATTGACGGAGCTAATTCCCGGACATACGTACCTGAAAAAATTGGTTGGTATAAATGTAGAATTGGATGGGATATAAATGAATGTACAACATTTTCAGATTCTTTAGAATTAAGATTTTCAAATGTTAATTTATTTAACAATTACGATGATCATTTTATAATATATCCGAACCCTTCGGAAAATTTTATTAGACTATTAAATTTAAAAAGGACAGAAGTTATAATATCAAATTTTCGAATAATAAATATTTTTGGAGAAGAGTTATTTTATGCGGAAAATTGGGAAATAATAAATACTATTAATATTTCTAACTTACCTTCGGGCTTATACTTTTTGACATTTTATTATTTAAACAATTTATACAGATATAACTTAGTTGTTATTAAATAGATTATTTAAAAAAGGGGCTTTGAAAGCCCCTAAATTTAATACTTATTTATAACCTTTTGATTTCTTATAATCATCCGGGATTGGATGACTAATTTTTTGGTACATTTCGTCAAATTTGAATTCCTTGTAAGTTGGTGACTCCTGGTTATGGCAGGTTTTACAAAGATTTTCATCAGGTATTACAAGTCCTACTGAAGTTGGTTCAATTTCACCTTTAGATAATTGTTCCATTGTTGACTTTTTCCAATAATCCCCACCTGCACCGTGACAAGATTCACAGGTTACCCCATCCTCGTATTTAAAATCTTTACCTAAAAATTTAGTATCAACACCATAAGCGGTAACGTGACATTTTAGGCATTTCCCATCCTTTTGAGGGTCTTCTATCCCCATTTTTTTCGCAATTTCTTTTGCTTCTGATGTTCCAAGTGTCTCAAATGATTTGGCATGTTTAGTCTGGCTCCATTGTTTAAATTGAGCTCCTGACTTGTCGTTATTATGACACATTTTACATTTCTTTAAACCGACATATTCTCTTTGTGTTTGTTCGGAAATAGCGTCTTCGGTCGATAAAGTATAACCTAAAACAAATACTAAAGCCAAAATTATAACAGAAATCTTACGCATATCAAACCTCCATAATAATATATGATTCTAAAATATAATTCATTATTTAATTTAAATTATTTTCATACTCTTAAAATAAAAAAAATATTAATTACTAAATTTTTATATCATAAAAAATATTAGAAAAAGCTGTACTTATATTTTCTATTTTGAGAACCATTCATAAATAAAATTTCCCTTTTATTGAAACAATCTAATTCTTTTTTTAGGCGGAAATTGTACATATTTAGATTGCCAAATATAAATCATTATCAATCAATATGTTTCTTTATTTTAGAAAAAATAAATAAAACAACAAATAAAATATTTCGACTTACCATAAACAATTAAAGCCCCCAACTTTTAGGTAATTTCCCATCAACTGTAACATTTAATGAAGATGATTTTTCCCAGGAAAATTCAAGATCAGATTCAAACAAATAAAGTTCTTTATTAACAAATCCAGAATCCGTTTTAGAAATATGACAACCAGCAAAACAAGTTTTACCAGATGTTTGTGGTGTAAATCTTTGTATATTATGTGGAGCTGTATAATTATAAACTGGTAATGCATCAAAATTAGCTAAATTATTAATTCCATATTTTCCCCAAGAATCTGGTGCCATAGGAGTTCTTCTTACTAAACTCCATTTTTTATTGATATCATATTGACTTCCAGTTTTCGTGTTAATCGTATTTTTAATGGGATTATCTCCAATTTTAAAATCTTTGTATGCACTAATCCTAATCCCTTCTGAACCAATATGACAACTTCCACAATTATTGTACGGCTGTGAGTGGCAAACATAACAAGACAAGTTATTTATATGCATTGTATGCCATAGATTTTTTGTCTGAATATCATTCAGTTTATGGCAATCAGTGCATTGTCGGAGTTCAGCCACGTGAAATCTTGTTTCATATACAGTTCCATCTCCATGAACTTCATTTCGACTATGACAATTTAAGCAATTAAATCCTGCTTTTGTTAAATGAACATCCGGTTTAGAACCTGAGACTTCGCCTAAAAATTCTTGTCCGATACCTTTTGAATGGCAAGCTATACAATTTTCACTCATATCGGGAGTCTTTTGAAACATATGATTATTTAATAAACCTCCACCAGAGGCTATAGGTCTATTAACATGGCACTCGCCACAAGAACTATGGCAAGATGCACAATTTGTTTCATAACCTTTTTTCATATTTTCTGTTAATTGGTCAAACTCGTGGGCACCATTTAGTCCATATCTTACACTGACTTTGCTTTTCATTCCCCAACCATTCTTATGAATACTTGTTTCCACTTTCTCTGCAATTTCTTGGTGGCAAGGAACACATTTTTCTAAGGGTTTAGTTGAGGGATGTTTAATAAAAGGTTTATCTTTAGTTCCCTTATGAGCTAAAACTTTGTCAACAGTATTGCTAATCCCATTATGGCAATCTGTACAAGCCATTTTGCCATGAGGATCGTTATTAGTAAATTCATCAATATTTTTTATAAAAACTCTATCATAGGGTTCGATGAATTTAGAGTCTTTCAATGAATCCGGGACAGGTGTATAAACGTCTTTCAAAACTTCATAATTTGTATGGCAGCCAACGCAGGTATTCATTTCAGAATGTGAGACTAATTCATTATCATTTTCATTATCACACGAAATGAATAAAATGAGTAATAAAATTTTTATGAGAAAAAATAATTTCTTAAAATCTATAAAAACCCCCAATTATGAAATTAAATTTCTTTTGTTTTTGACCATTTCAACATAGAATCCAAAAGTTCTCTGATTGCTATCAAAACACTTTCTCTTGTTTCATTTGGAATCAACTTCAAAATATTTAAATGCAAGTCAACATGTTTTTTTGTTACTTTTTCCATAAAGGGTATGGCTTTTTCTGATAATAAAACTCTAATATTTCTCCGGTCTTTTTTGTCAATTTCTCTTATAACATATCCTTTTTGTTCAAGTCTTGTGATAATATGAGTAAGTCTCCCAGGCGTTAAAGACATAACTTTAGCTAATTCTTTCACTGATAAATAACAACTGTCTTTTAGAAAACGCATACAACGAAATTCTGCGTTAGTAAGATTAAACAATTTAGTAAAATAATCTTCTTTTTCTTCACAAACTCGAGCTAAAAGGAATGTTAATTTTGCTAACTCTTCAGCTTGTAATTGAGTTTTTTTATCGATTTGACCTTCCATTCTCTTACCTTAAAAATTTCCTTAATACTTTAAAGCAATTTACAATAATTGTTTCATTTTATAAAATATTTATATACTAAATTATTTAAAATTTTATATAATTA
>DYJU01000071.1 GCA_020722985.1 Candidatus Methylomirabilis sp. | reverse complement strand
CAGACCCGCTTCTATATGAGCCACTGGGATATGTAATTTAACAGCAGCAAGGCTACCAGCTATAGTTGAATTCGTATCTCCATATACCAACACCATATCAGGTCTCTCTTTTAATAAAATTTTCTCTATACCTATTAACATTTTTCCAGTCTGCAAACCATGCGTACCACTTCCCACGCCAAGATTATATTCAGGGCTTGGAATTTTTAGTTCCTTAAAAAACAAGTCCGACATATTATCATCATAATGCTGCCCAGTATGTATTAAGATTTCTTTAAAATACTTACGCAATTTTCTTGACAAAGGTGCTGCTTTTATGAACTGCGGTCTCGCACCTACAACCGATAATATTTTCTTTCTATTGATCATTAATTACTAACCTCAATCATTTATCATTATTGACTTATATTTTTTGCTTGCTTTTTCGTATAAAATTAGCAAAGTCTCTCATTTTTCCTATATATAATTCTAAATCTTTTTTATTAATAACTAATATTCTAATTAGTTTGTTTTGTGATATTTTAGCATAAACAAATAAAATAATTATAAAAGAAACAGTGTATGATACAGACGATGCCCAAGCCGCACCAACTATCCCATATTTAGGTATCCATATGATATTTAATACAAGATTAACAACAATAGTGATGGAGGCAATATAGGTGTTTATAATGGGTTTTCCTCTACCCGCGATATCATTTGATAAAATTTTTGCTCCACTTAATGCTACAACACCTAAAAGTAAAGATTTCAATACAGAGACAGATAGTAGATATTTAGATGAATAAAAAAGATATATAAGAGGCTTTGATAAAAAATATAGGAAAATGCTTAAAATAATAGTTACAATCAAGATTGTTCTTAAAACAACAGGGGTAAAAATCTTTGCCCCGCTGATATTCTTTTCCGAAGCAACCTTAGGAAATAATACTATACTTGCTACAGAAGAAAAAATCCAAATTCTTTCCGCAAGTCCAACACCTATTGTATAGAACCCAACTGCCGTAGACCCAAGAAAAAGATTTACGAGAAACATATCTAATCTATAATTTAAAAACCCTAATATATTGGCAAAATTTGCCAGTATCCCATATTTTAACGATTTATTAATATATTCCCTATTTAATTTAAAATCAATACTTCCTGCTTCCTTTTTTAATAAATAAAAAATAATTAAATCACTTAAAAACCATGCAAAAATGATTGAAACTATAACTTGTATAATGCCAAATCGAGAAATAAAAGCACAAGCAGACACAGAAGCCAAGATAAGGAAATAGTTTAAAAATGAAATTATATTATATTTTTTAAAATTTTGCTTGCCTGATAACATATTCTGGAGATAAAAAAACAGTAATTGGAGCGGAATCAATATTAAAGAAATAATTAAATAAATTTTAGATACTCCAGGAATAATGAAATTTTGAAAGAAAAATATAATAATTAATCCAACAACTACTCCTAAAAAACCCATTATTAAAGCATAAATAAAATTGTTTCCCAATATCTGGGATAAAGGGAACTTTTTTTTTGCGACATAATATATTGTAGCAGGAGATATTCCCATATCAGCAAAAATTAATATTATGGCAGGAAGCAACAATGACAAAGAATATATCCCCATTCCATTTGGACCTAATAATCTTGCAATTATTATAGATGTTAAAAGTGCAAAAAACAGATTTACTACTCGAGTAAATAATGTTAAAGTTATATTTTTTGAAAAACTTTTGCTCATTGTAAATTAATAATTATTTTTACCTCAAAAATTTCTTATAAACCTTATTTAAACTATTCATCTCTTTATCAAAATCACCATGTTCTTGTGCAGTCTTAAATCCGTTTTTAACTATTCTTGAGGCTAATCTCTTATTAGTTAAGATTTGAATTATAGCATCTGCTAATTTTTTAGGCTCTCTACAATCTACTATAAGCCCGTTTTTTTTATCAACAATTAACTCATTATAAATTTGAAGATTGTTAAATATTACAGGTACGCCACAAGCCATAGCCTCAAACATAGTAGTTGGTATTCCGTCAGAATTTGGAATAGATAAGACTACATCTGATAAGTTATATAACTTTGGCATATCATTATAATCAATCTTGTTCATAAATCTTAATTTGTCCATAATACGGTGTCTTTTTGCTAAATTTAACACTTTTTTAAAATATTTCTTATCATACATATTTCCGATTATCATAATAACAACAAAATTCTCTATCTTTTTTATTATATATGGGATAGATTTTATCAGAAGTATATTATTATATATTTTTTTCATCCCTCTTGATGATAATATTACATAATCTTTCTCGCTTATGTTTAATTTTGGTCTAAAATCTGATAACACAGAGATTCTCATAAGTTTAAATTTTTTAAGATCACCACAGGAACGAATAATATGCATCTTTTTTTTGATTTTGACATTAGGACAACAAAGATTAATCAATTCAATAGAATTTGACGTTATTATATCAGCCTTGTTTAAGACATACGAATTAAAAATTTTACTCAAAAAATTTTTATTGCGTCTGGGATGAACATCACTCCCCATAACAGTCACAAAAAAAGGAGAAAAACCCAAAAATGATGCAACCCACCCATAATGCTTAACATATAGTGCATGTAATATATCAGGCTTTATCTTTTTTAAAATTTCTCTAATACGATATATTTCAAAAAAAAATCTAATGATTTTCATTTTTGTTGAGTAAATCCTATGAATGTAAAAATTATTCAGTTTTTTATATAATTCTTCAAAATCAGAATTAATTGAATTAACTGCAATTAAATGTGTTTCATAACCTTTTTTAGCAAAAAATGAAATAAATCTGTATGTGTGAATAGAATTAGGATAAGCTATATAACATATTTTATGTTTCATACGACTTCACTTTTTAATTTTCTTTACTAACCTAGCAGGATTTTCAGCAAATAAAGAATTTGGTGGAACATCTTTAGTCACAACTGCTCCAGCGCTAATCAAAGAATTTTTTCCAATCTTTATACCACTAAGAATAATAGAATTTGCACCTATATAAACATCATCTTCAATAATAACCTTTCCTGTTTTTCTATTATACCCATATTCTTTCAATTTACTGTATCCAACATCAAAATGAGTAAGAATAAATGTTCCCATAGAAATAGTCACTCTGTTGCCAATATCAATTTTGTCTGCTAAATCCAATAAAACATTTTTTCCTAGATGACAAAAACTACCCATAGTAAAATTTTTATAATCATTTATGGAATTTACCATTATTAATGGTGAATGAATAACATTCTTAATTCCAATTTTTGCTCCGAATATCTTTAAAAGGGATGAATTAAATCTAGGAAATGAGAACAAAAAAATTTTATTAATAAATTCTATTCCAAATATCTTTCGTATGATTTTAATTATTACAGACATCATTTTATACAATAGGTATTATAAGATTTAAATATTTTTTAACGACAAGTTTTTCATCAAATTCTTTAATTATTTTTTTTCTCCCTCTTTTACCCATTTCTCTACGTTCTTTCGGATGCTCAATCATCCAGATCATTGCTTCAACTAATTTATCTATTTCTCTTACTGGAACCAATAATCCATTTATCTTATTATCTACAACTTCTCGACAACCGACAATATCAGTCGTGATAATAGGCTTCTCCATACTTGCTGCTTCAAGAAGTGAATGCGGCACTCCTTCTCTATAAGAAGGCAAAACAACGATATCATTTTCTGCAATTATTTGCCTGACATCATTTACATCTCCAAGATATACTATAATTTTTTTATTCATATAATTCTTTATATATTCTTCTGGAATGCAACTCGGATTACCATTATCAAACCAACCAATCATATTAAATTTAACTTCAACATATTTCCTTTTTATTATAGCTGCACTTTCTACAAATTCTTTTACGCCTTTATCCCACAACATTCTGCCAATGAATAGAAAACTTATACTTTTATTACGAGATTTTTTCATTGGTTTAAAATAGTCAACATTTATGCCCGAACTTAATATTAATTCTGTTTTTTTCTTTTTAACTATCTTCTCTTCTTGAAAAAATTCTTTATCATCTTTATTTTGAAATATAACTCTATAAGAGAATATTAAAGATATCTTATACATAACTTTCACTATTTTAGTTAACAAGCCTCTACGTTCTGTAAAGACATATCCTAACCCAGTAATGACATCAATAATCTTTATACCAGCCAGCCAACCAGCTATTGTGCCATATATTATTGGTTTTATTGTAAAATTTATAGAAGCAATGGGTTTCTCTGAAAAATATATTTTAGTCATTTTTAAAAATAAAATTAAATCCTGCACGGGATTAATACCTTTTCTATTAATATTTAAATCAATAAATCTATATCCTTTATCGATAATCTCTTGAGCATATCTATCAAAAGGAGCAATGCCAATAACTTCAAACCCCATATTTTTCAATGCTTTCATAAGTCCTAATCTGTAAATAACGAAATCACGCGCAGAACAGGTTATTAAAATAATTCTTTTCATTAATTATTTTTATCTATTTTTATCTTTCCCTTATACAAAAGATATGAAAAAAATAATATGTACACAAAAAACACCCAATTCCATCTTTCCCTAAGAACATAGTGTTCCATATGATAAACAAAAAGACCTCCAAATATTATTAAATAATCAAGACGTTTATATATATTCTTTGTAAACTTGAAAACTACGGTAACAAAGTACCAACCTACAAAAATAATAAAAGGAATGGTCCCAATCATTCCCGTTTGAGACAAAAGTGCTAAAATCGTATTATGTGCTTCATGTGTAAAATAATTCCCCTTAAAATTTCCTAATCCTACGCCAAAAAAAGGATGTTCAATGAATATCTCTATTGCCCGCTTAAACATTATAACTCTTATATTATCAATATATTCACCTTTAGAAATTGCATAGAATACAGATATTGCTCTTTTTATATAATCAGGTGGTTTTATTATAAAATAGATTAGAAGACTTAAAAAGAAAGCAAACATAAATAAAAATACTTTTTTATTCCATAAATTCATATAACGTATATAAAAGTATAATAAAAATATTGCTGATACAAACGTAGCAGTACGTGATTGAGTAAAAAATATTGCTATAGTAACAAGAGGTGGGAAAAGAATATTTAAAATTATATTATGTCTAATTTTTTCCATAAGATAATTGATGGATATTAAATATATACCAAAGGAAATTAATAAAAACATTGCAAGCTGACTTGTTTTTACCATAAGAAAACGATACTTAGTAGAATCATAAAAGATTTTTTTGATATCAATTGGTAAAAAGCCAGTAAGGGAAAAAATGGCGACAACAAATGAAACATAAACGAATCCCATAAAAACAACAAAAACACCATGTTCTTGTTTTTCAAAAAGATATAGAGTAAAAGCAATTATCACCCCAAAAGCATACAAATATGCCAACACTTCGGCAATAGCATTATTTATATTTTTCACCCAAATTGTAGACATTAATATTGAAATAAAAAACAAACCATACAGAGATATAAATATGCGAACCGATTTATTAATATTAAATAAATTGATTCCTTTCTTATATATATAAACCAGATACCTAAATAAAATTATGATAAGAATAAAATCTGATATACTAAAAGTGTAATGAATTATTACAATTCCTATCTTTATAAAAGGTAAGAAAAACACATACAGAAATATTAAGTAATCAATCAAGTCATATTTTTTAAAATATTTTAACATAATCTTTACATCCTATTTATTTTATGCACATCGTAATTTTAGAAATAAACTTAATAGTTTCTTTGCCTGTATTTCATAAGAAAATTTATATATTTCAGCCCAATTGAAATTAACTTTTTTATTCGGATTTAAATAATATTTTAAAATATATTTAGAAAGTTTATATATGCCATTTTTATCTTTGATAGAAACAGCAATACCACATTTTAATTTATTGAAAATATTTTCTATTTCCAAATCTCCTTCTCCATTTATCAAACAAATAATTGGCTTACCGCTTGATAAATATTCATAAAATTTACCAGATAAAATTCCAGTTTCATCTTTAGATGCCCAGGTCAACATAATCAAAAAAGAACTTTTTCTTTCCAGTTCAAGAATATCTTCCCTATCTAAAAATCCGAGGAGATGACAATTTTTTTCCAAATTAAATTCTTTACAAAAATTATAAAACAAACTCCCTTCCCTTCCTGCATAATACAATTTTAAATCCCGTTTTTTTATTTTATTATTTTTGATCAACATAGAGAGCGATTCTAACAAAAACGAGGGATCCCTTCTTCCCTCATAAAGCGCTCCGCCATATAAAAATGTTAATTTTTTTGATAAATTTTTTCTTGTTTTTATATACATATCATCAGGGTCAAAGCCATTCGAAATCACAAAAGTTTTTAAATTATATTTTCTTAATATTTTTTTTAATCCCTTTGACACTGTTGTTAAAGCATCCGCTTTTTTCAAAATCATTTTTTCTACAATTAGATTAAAATAATAAAAAGAGTTGCTTATCCTATTTTTTACTCTATCTATATGTAAATCTCTAAAATCTGCCACCCAAATGATACTGGGAAATAATATTTTAAGAACATATCCAATAATATGGTCAGCAAATGGAGAAAAAGAACTAAAAACATATTTAATTTTATATTTCTTGATTAAAAAAATCCCAGTAAGAACACTTAGGAAAATGTATATAAAGCCGCCCTGTCCTATTAGAATATTAATCGGGAAGATGGTAAATACATCATACCAAAAATTTTTATTTGAAATTTCAAAAGTGTATAACTTCTTTTTATCTTTTTTAAAAAATCTAAGAAATCTAAATATAATCAATTTAATAGTTTGGTAATCTAAAGTTGGTATTCTACAAAAATATATATTATCTTTAACTTCTAAATAATTTTCTTTATAGAATAACACATTGTTCAAAGTCGAAATAACAAAAATCTTTTTTAAGTATGGTGATAAATATTTAATCAACTTAGAACTTCTAATCGAGCCAACGCCTTTTATAGGATGAGTCTTGTATGCGACAAATAACATGTTGGAATTTATATTCATATTATTTCAACAACCATATTATGTTTCAACAAATGCTCTTTGCCGAATCTATAACTAAAAATACGTGCATCATGTCTGTTGGATAATCCCTGCATACATCAATATTAAAAGAGAATAAATATATCATTGACTTATCATATACAGGAAGTAACTGTTTTGAAGCAGCATTAGTCAGTGGATATAATCTCTTGTTCCAGCCCCACCTGCTAATATAATACCTGTCAACTATAATCTCCAATATATATATCTATTATCATTAATAAATTCATACCTATTAAAAATAGATTTGATATCCACTATAACTTTCTTTTCACCATTTAAGACTTTTTCAAAATAATCTTTTCCAAGTCTCTTATATTTATCGTGAGCCACAGCAATTACTACACCATCAACTTTTTCTACTTTATCAAAATCTGTCAGAGATATTTTATACTCTTTCTTAACTTCCTCCTTGTTAGCATAAACATCGTTCACAATTACATCTACACCGAATGTTTTCAACTCATTTATAATGTCAATGACTTTTGAATTTCTTATGTCACTAACATTCTCTTTAAAAGTTATTCCCATAATAAAAACCTTACTACTTTTAATTGTTTTTCCAGCTTTTATTAACAATTTAACAGTTTCACTCGCAATAAATTTACCCATATTGTCATTAATTTTTCTTCCAGCTAATATAACTTCTGGATGATACCCTATCTGTTGCGATCTATAAGTTAAATAATAAGGGTCAACACCTATACAGTGTCCCCCAACAAGTCCCGGATAAAACTTTAAAAAATTCCACTTCGTCCCTGCTGCTTCCAGGACATCAATAGTATCAATACCAAGCTTATGAAATATCACAGCGAGCTCATTTATAAGGGCAATATTTAAATCCCTTTGAGTATTTTCAATCACTTTTGCTGCTTCAGCAACCTCAATCGAAGATGCTTTATAAACACCTGCGTCAATAATACTACCATAAATTTCTGCCAACATATTTAAAACTTCATTAGTATCAGCCGCTATTACTTTTTTTATATTTTTCACATTATGCTCTTTATCTCCTGGATTTATTCTTTCAGGTGAATAACCTACATTAAAATATTTTTTCCATTTCAGAGCTGATGTTTTCTCTAAAATGGGAATACAAATATCTTTTGTTACTCCAGGATAAACTGTTGATTCATATACTATAATAGAATTTTTACTCATATTTCTCCCAATTGTTTCCGTAGCCTTTTTTACAAGACTTAAATCAGGAATTCTCGCATCATCAACTGGGGTAGGCACTGTAACTATAATAAGAGAAGCTTTTCCTATATAATTTTCATCATTAGTAAAATATAAATTAGATGAGACTCTCTCTAAAGTATCTGAAGACACCTCATTAGTTATATCAATCTTATTTATAAGTTGTCCTATTCTTCTAAAATTTATATCAAATCCTATAACATTATATTTCTCAGCGAATGCAACAGCCAACGGAAGTCCAACATATCCAAGTCCAACAACACAGATGTTACTCTTTTTTTCTATTAATTTTGAAACAAATGACATAATGTTCCTCCTCATAATTTTTTATATTTCTTATACCAATCTACAGTTAATTTTAATCCTTCTTCAAAAGAAGTTACAGGTTCGTAATCTAACATCTTTTTTGTAAAAGATATATCAGCACAACTCTGTTTAATATCACCAGGACGAGGTGGACCATATTCGGGCTCTATATTCTTTCCTGTTATTTTATTTATTTCTCCAACGAGTTGATCAAGAGTTATATTACCACCACATCCAACATTAAAAACCTTACTGCAAACTTCCGGTGAAGAAAAACATGCCTTTATATTTGCCTCAACAGCATTACCCACATAAGTGAAATCTCGCGAAATATTTCCATCACCATTTATAACGGGATTTTTATCTTCTAATATTCTACTTATAAAAATAGGAATTACAGCTGCATAATAACTCTGTTCATCCTGTTTTGGTCCAAATATATTAAAATATCTAAGTCCCACCGTTTCCAAACCAAAAATCTCATAAAAATTTTGGGATATTTTCTCATCAGTATCTTTCGTAATTGCATACGGTGAAAGCAATTTACCTTCTCTGCCCTCGGTTTTTACATTATCATTATTATCACCATACACACTCGAACTTGACGCATAAACAAATCTTTTCACTTTGTTATCCCTCGCAGCCATTAACATATTCAATGTTCCATTTATATTAACCTCAAAAGAAGAAATAGGGTCATCTATAGAACGAGGAACAGAACCAATAGCAGCCTGATGTAAAACATAATCAATATTAGCACAAGCCTTCTGACATATATCTAAATCCCTTATATCCCCTTCAATGAGTTCAAAGTTATTATTATTATCTGTAAACTCTTTTATATTATCCTTCTTGCCTGTAAAAAAATTGTCAAGAATACGAACATAGTGTCCATCTTTCAGCAATCTTTCTGCTAAATTAGAGCCAATGAATCCTGCTCCTCCTGTTATAAGAAATTTAATCTTTTTCAAACTTTTATATCCTCCTTTATTGTTAAAAAATTATCATTTGGGGTCATGTCCACTTTTCTCGACAGTGCCATCTTTTTTATATAAATATCTTAATCCACATCTCTCACATTTTGCTTTATTATCGACAAACTTTAATTTTACACCACATTCACACATCCACCCCACAACTCTTGCAGGATTGCCAACAACCAATGCA
>DYJU01000070.1 GCA_020722985.1 Candidatus Methylomirabilis sp. | reverse complement strand
TGAAACCTTAAAATCGGCAGAAGAAGCATTTGAAAAATCTCATTTTCTATATATAGGTAAGGAAAATAAAAAACAGAAAGTAAGTAATGAAATATTAATAAAAATAGGAACCCCATTATTAGATAGTATTTGCGTAGATGGCGCATGCAGCGGCAATCCTGGAATTGCTGAATACAGAGGTGTGGACACCAAAACTGGTGCAGAATTTTTTAAAGAAGGTCCCTTTGAAGAAGGCACAAATAATATTATGGAGTTTTTAGCAATCGTACATGCCTTGGCATTTTGTAAACAACGTAATTTAAATTTCCCTATTTATTCTGATAGTAAAATTGCAATAAATTGGGTAAAAAAAAATATAGTAAGAACTAAACTAATTGCAACAAATAAAAATAAAAAGATTTTTGAATTGATAACTAGAGCACAAAAATGGCTAAGAGAAAATAATTCTCAAAATAAAATTCTTAAATGGGAAACTAAAGCATGGGGCGAAAATCCGGCTGATTTTGATAGGAAATAATAGTATATAAATTAGGTAAC
Organism: Candidatus Methylomirabilis sp.; assembly: GCA_020722985.1. GTDB lineage: Bacteria > Oederibacteriota > PGYV01 > PGYV01 > DYJU01 > DYJU01. Next base: position 9,397 of record DYJU01000070.1, on the reverse strand, counting down.
TATTTATACCAACCATTTGTTTTTAATTCGTTCATTACCTCATCACAAACTAAATATTGTATTGATTTTTTTTCTTTAATTAATTTTCTGATATAAGTAGATGATATCGATAATAAAGGCGCATCAGTTATTTCTATATTAACATCAGGTATTTTATTGATTTCAAAGTCAGGTCTGTTGTATATTATTATTTTATAATTTGATAATAAATTTTTATAGTTTTTCCATTTCTTTATATTACTAAAGCTATCACTACCCATTAATATCTGAAATTCATGTTGAGGATAATTATCTTTTAGATACATCATAGTGTCAATAGTAAAAGATGGACGTGGTAATGAAAATTCTATTTTACTCGCTTTAAATTTATTGTTATTTTCTATAGCCAATCTTACTAGATGATACCTTTTATTTTCATCTAATAAAGAAGCGCTTTCTTTAAGTGGATTATGTGGAGAAACAACAAACCATAATCTATCTATTTTATAAAAATTCAAAATATGATTAGCAATAATTAAATGTCCGGTATGTATTGGATTAAAACTTCCGAAATAAAGTACAATTTTCATCTAATAAATAACTTTAACAAATGTTAACGCCCTTGATATTACTACATAGTTACTATAAAATAATGTTTTGTGCAAAACTAATCTTGACATTTTAATTAATTTTATTAAACTTTGTTAAATGAACTGATTTATACTACTAAATTTATTTGGTCCGCGAAGATGGAAATGAATAATAGGATGAGTTATCAGTGGGGGTTTTCTCCTTTCAGTGATTAAACTGGTGTTTCCACCTTCGATGCGACCAAACCCAATTAGATGGCTGGCGTTTGATACATTCTTCTAGATGTCGCACATAAGCTTCGGTAATTTCACCTTCCTTTGTGCTTTGAGGATTATCAAATGCCAGTTTCATTTTTATTTCATAATACCCTCTTTTTATTTTTATTATTTCTCCAAAATAAACTATGTTATTATATCTTCTTGCAACATATTCAGGTCCTTTAAAAAAGGCAGTTTTACGATTTAAAAAATCATTCCATGAAACACGTTTGGGATCACTTGGATTTTGATCAGCAATAAAACCCCATAATATTTTTTGGTTTTGAATCTTGTTGATTTCTTTCTGCATGTCCTGTACTTTTATTAATTTGGTATTACTTCTACTTCTTAATTTATAAAATAATTTGTCTATTACTTTATTATTTACAGGCATATATAACCCCACAAATTGAAGTTTAATATTCCAGTTGCAAACAACAGTTGCCCATTCCCAATTAAACTGATGAGACATGTATGCTTGGGCATTCTTGTTATCTTTTTCAAGTTGCTCAAATATTTCCCAATTACAAATTATTCTTTTTGTCAACTCTTTTTTTGAAATTGAAATTAATTTTATTGTTTCTACTATACTATCACTTAAATTTTTATAAAAAGTAGATGCAATGTTTAATAATTCTTCATTTGTTTTTTCTGGAAATGAATTTAATAAATTTTGAAAAGTAATTTTTCTACGATATTGAAATATATGATATAATAAAAAATATATAATATCTGAAAAAATATATAATAATTTTAAAGGGAGTAATGATAAGAGATATAATATGCTATATAGGATGTAATACAATCTGAAAAAAATTTATAATTTTTTTTATGGTAATTTTTCTAATTCGTAAAATTCATGAAAATACCTGAAAATTTTCTGAACCATTTGACTGCTCATCAAAATAAAATCATTTTGATTTAACAATCCAAAATAAAAATCAATATCATATTTATCGTTACCGATATTAATAAATGACTTAGTATCTTGACTCGGTGGCTTAAAATAAATAGTAATAGTTTGAATAGCATGATTTTTTCTTTTAATTTTTAAAGTCCCTAACTGCCTACCATCTTGTATTATGTTGTTTTTATTTACATAATTATCTTCATAACCTAAACAAAACACTTTTTCGAAAAAAGTAATATATTCTTTAGCTCTTTTTGTATTTAAACTTTTTTGCATATCAATATTTCCAGTAACATAAATATTAGTATCAACAACTTTTAATTGATACGAATATTGATTTGAATCTTTATATTCAATATTTATAAATTCAATAGGAGCTGCATTAAATAATATTTGATTACTTTTCCATTCACTAATTTTTGAAAAATAGCGAATGCCTACAAAATTATTTTGAAACGGAAGCTTTACTATATAGGGTCTTTTTGCTTTTTCTGAGAGCATGTAAGTTTCATTATTTGGACCAGGATTTTTACCTACATAAAACGAATGTGTTTTTTTTCCCTTTAAATTATATACTTCTATTTTAGTATTATTTGCACTCAAGTCTTTCACTATTTGATCATGGTAAGATAAGCTAACAGGTTGTTCGGGTTTTTGTTGATTTAAAACAGTAAGGAGTGCTAATACTGCTTCATTTCTTGGCAACAATGTATCATTTAACATCCAACCATTAGCCGTCTTGTCAAGTTTTACATTTTCATTATGCATGCTCGTTAAAAAGATACTTTTAATATTTGAAGTATCTTTTATAGTAAAATTTGCTTCATGTTTATTAAAACTTTTATCCTCATTTTTGAAAACAATAAAATAAGATATTATTATCAATAAAAGCAAAATACTTAAGTAAAGCAGATTTTTTTTCATAATAAACAAAAATACAACATTAGCATTGTACTTATTTTTATTAAATATATATATTTTATTTTTTGAATTTAATGACAAGAAATTATAATATAGAACTAATGTATATTTACATACTCAAATCGTAATTCATTCATCATGAAATTTCTTTTTATGTTAGGATTATTATCATTTTTTTTTCCTGAAAAAAAAATAGATGCCCAAATAAAATCTATTTATGATTTTAAAATAAAAAACTTAGATGGTAGTGAGATAGATTTTGCTTCTTTTAAAGGAAAAAAAATATTATTAGTAAATACTGCTTCCAAATGCGGACTCACACCTCAATACGAAGGTTTAGAAAAACTATACAATCAGTATAAAGACAAATTAGTGATAGTAGGTTTTCCGGCAAATAATTTTTTATTTCAAGAACCGGGTACTCATGCTGAAATAATTTCTTTTTGTAAAAAAAATTATGGAGTTACATTTCTTTTAACTGAAAAAATAAGTGTGAAAGGAAAAAAAATGCATCCGATTTATATTTGGCTGACGCGAAAAAAATATAACCATCATAGTAATAGTGCAGTGAAATGGAATTTTCAAAAATATTTAATTGATGAAAAAGGAAATCTGATAGAAGTATTTGCACCTAGTGTAGAGCCAATGAGTGAAGAAATTTTAAAAGCAGTTATTAGGGGTTAGATTAGAGATTAGAGATTAGAGATTAGAGATTAGAGATAAATAGATGAAAGTAGAAAGTAGAAAGTTATAGATGTGTAAAAAAATTTACAAAATATTTTATGTCAGAGTTATCATCAATTAGTTATCAGCTTGCATCGTTATATAAAAAAGCATTAAACTTTGAATTTTTAAATGTTGAAGAAGGGATTTTTCTTTACGAAAATGCACCACTAGCTGAATTGATGTTTGTTGCAAATGAATTACGAAAAGCACAAGTGCCACATGGAAAAGTTACATGGCAAATTGATAGAAACGTAAACACAACCAATGTATGTATTGCCAATTGTAAATTTTGTAATTTCTACAGAGTGCCAGGTCATCCTGAATCCTACATTACAGACATCGACACATATAAAATAAAAATTGAAGAAACTATTCGTTGGGGTGGCGATCAATTATTGTTACAAGGAGGTCATCATCCTGAGTTAGGTCTTAGTTTTTATATCAATCTTTTTAAAGAAATAAAATCACTTTATCCTGCTATAAAATTACATGCATTAGGACCACCTGAAATTGCTCACATTACTAAATTAGAAAATAGTACTCATACCAAAGTACTAACTGCTTTACTTCAAGCCGGCATGGACAGTATGTCTGGAGCAGGTGCCGAAATATTAAATGATAGAGTTAGACGATTGGTTTCAAAAGGTAAATGTGGCGCTCAAGAGTGGCTTGATGTGATGCGTGCAGCCCATCAATTAAATATTACCACCTCAGCCACTATGATGTTTGGACATGTAGAAACTTTACAAGAACGATTTGAACATTTTGTTTCTATAAGAGATGTGCAAAATGAAAAACCAAAAAATGCAAATGGATTTCTGGCTTTTATTCCATGGACTTTTCAGGACATTGGTACATTATTATCAAAAATAAATAAAGCAAAAAACGATACAACAGCTGCAGAATATATTAGAATGATAGCAATGAGTAGAATCATGTTACCAAATATTAAAAATATACAAGCATCATGGCTTACTGTTGGTAAACAAGTGGCTCAGAGTTGTCTGTATGCCGGTGCTAACGATTTTGGTAGCATCATGTTAGAAGAAAATGTAGTAAGTGCAGCTGGAGCTCCACACCGCTTTACAATTGACAGTATTCAACAAGCGATAACTGAAGCGGGGTTTGAACCACAACTTCGTACACAAAAATATGAATTTAGAAAAATTCCAGATTTTGTAGAAGTCCAAGAAATTAATTATTGATAAGTTGTAGCGCCTATTTTACGATATGCTTTTAAAAATAATGCACCCAAATTTTTGTATGGAGGTACATAATCGTCAAATAATTGTTTGGTTTCACCACCCGAAAATTGTTTTGAAAGTTGCCCCCACATTTCCACCCAATCAATATCTTTACCAGCTAATAAACGTTCATTAAAAGCTCTGATAATGGGTCCGTTTATTTTACCTGCTCCTATTTGTTTTGTAGAAACTATATGTGCATCTTCTGACTGACTAAGTACCGTTGATAAATTTTGATACGCGCCACAAGCCCCTAATATCACCACTTTATGTTTATAATTTATATGGTCCAATGTGAGCGAAAGATGATAACTATGTCCTCTATGTATAATTATTGTTGGAGAAATATTACTTGAATCTAAAAATTCTTGTAATGCATTTTGTGCTTTTTCATCATCGGGTTCATCAAATGGAATATTGCAATAAATATCTACTCGCTTCCCTTTTACTGAACTTATTTTTACCCAATTTGTTTCTTTTTTTATTTTCCAATCGGGTGCACCAAAGCCACCGGTAAAACTTCTAAAAACCCCTTGTCCATCTTTATCTCCAAAGAAAAAAACCTGTTGAACCACCACCCCACTGTCATTTACCAATTTATTATATGGCATAACAGTAATCGGTGGAATTCCAAATTTAGCAGTGAGTGAATCGTTGCTCATGGTAAGCATTGAATATAAAATATTGTAAATATTATATCCAGATTCATTTTTTTCTCTTTGTTTTTGTTCTTTATTTATTTTTATTTGTTCAGTTATATTTTTCATTAATAAAGTATCGGTAATGCTGCCAAATGAGTTGGCGACATCAGTAGCTCCTTCTAAATCTCTTTCTAAGGTATTGTCTAAACCAGTTACAAATTCACGCATGAGATCATTTTTATTGGTATCATTCATGGTGGTTAAAAATGTATTGAGGGTATTGTAATTAGCACACAACCTTACAAAGGTTCTGAATTTGTCTTTTGAAATACTGTTTAAAAAATCAAACCCGTTTTTAGGTTTCATGCGTGTCATCATTCTGTTGAAACTGCCTAAAAAACTACTAGTGTATAAATCATTGTTGCCATAAACAATTAAATAATAAATTTCAATGGCAGAATTTTTATCAATAATTTTAAATCTTACTGCATCAGAAGCATTGTGTAATTCATTCAAGGTGGTTACATATCTAGAAGCAATATGTGTAAGTTCTTTGTCATAAATTTTTCGCAAGTCTGTAGCAAAATATTCCTGACGCATGAGAATCATTTTTTTGAAATAGGCATCATCATTTTCTGTTATATTATTTATTTCAGCAATATTTATTTTCCCTTTATTCAATTCATCAATAAAAAAAATTGCTTTCAATGGAGTTTTGGCACTGTCTGCAATTGATATAATTTTTTGTACGTACTCGCTTTTATTTCTCCTTACCAAATCTCTTTCAATAGCTGTAGAGGTGGCATAGTTTAAAATAATTTTTGGACTTTTAGGTGCAGATTTTGAAATGATAATATCTACAGCATCCTGATTTTTTATGGTTCTGATTTTTTTTATCAATATTTCAGGATATTGATCTGCCATTATTTCCATCAGAGTCAAATGAGCTGCAGAATCTTGTTCTATCAATGAATTTAATGCATATAAAGGTTTGCCTGGATTTTTTTTAACATAAGCTGATAAATTATTATTGTGTATGGATCGCACTATTTGATAGGTATGTTCAAAAAGTTCGGAGTAATAAGGAATATCAACATATCCATCATTAATATCCAAATTAAATATTTTTAGATTTTCAATGATTCGACCAATGAACAATCTTTTTTGCATATCTTCTTTCAAATTATTTTCAATATAAGCAAGAGTTTTATTTGATTTATTGAAAATTGCATTTGATAATAAGGCAGTTTTATGTATATCACCATCTCTGTCTATCAGTTTGTCGTAAACACCATCAGCTGCATCAGCAATTTTTAATTGTCTGAAAACCATATTATGCAATTGCATTCTGCCTGATGTAACTAAATACTTATTTATAATGGTATCTGTTAAAATTTCAGATTCTAAAATTGGCTTTACTTGTGCTTCTGAAATGAAAACAGTAAATAAAAAAATTAGTAGTAGGAAGTTTTTCATTGTTTAACAGGGTAGTTAAAATATGTGCAAAAATACGTTACTATTAAAGAAATAAGTCTTTTTTTAATTTATTTTAATAATCAAAAAGCAATTAATTTTAATGTTATCTTATCATATAATTATCAAATTCAATTACCTTTGACGCTCTATGTTAGATAAGTTAGAAGCCATAAAGGGCAAGTTTGATAATATTGCAGTATCACTTACAAATCCTGAAGTGGTAAGTAATCAAAAAAAATTTTCGCAACTAAGTAAAGAATACAAAAAACTTGAAAAAATTGTAATTGAATATAAAAAATATAAAAGCTGTATTGATTCATTATCCTTTGCTAAAGAAGTGCTGAACACCGAAAAAGATGAAGAGCTGAGAGAAATGGCAAAAGAAGATATTAGCACATTAGAAATTACAAAAACTACCTTAGAAGATTCTATACAACAATTACTAATTCCAAAAGATCCACAAGATGAAAAAAATGTAGTTATGGAAATCAGAGCCGGAACAGGTGGCGATGAAGCAAGTATTTTTGCTGGAGATTTGATGCGGATGTATATTAAATATATTGAATCAAAAGGATGGAAAACAATCTTAATAGATGAAAGTACCGGCACTTCAGGTGGCTATAAAGAAGTTATATTAGAGGTGATAGGTGATGATGTGTATGGTACACTAAAATATGAAAGTGGTGTACATCGTGTACAGCGAGTACCAGCTACAGAAGGCAGTGGTAGAGTACATACCTCTGCAGCTACAGTTGCAGTAATGCCCGAAGCCGATGAAGTAGATTTTGAATTAAAAGAATCGGATTTGAAAATGGAAACAGCAAGAAGTGGTGGTGCAGGTGGACAAAATGTAAACAAAGTAGAAACCAAAGTAATACTTACGCATATCCCTACAGGTACCGTTGTTACTTGTCAAACTGATAGATCGCAATTAGGAAATCGTATTCGTGCAACAGAAATGATGCGAACTAAATTGTATGAAGAAGAAGTTCGAAAACATGAGGAAGCGATTTCAAAAAGTAGAAAAACATTAGTAAGTACCGGTGACCGATCAGCAAAAATCAGAACTTACAATTGGCCACAAGGTCGCATTACAGACCATCGTATTAATAAAACAATTTATAATTTAGACAGCTTCATTAATGGTGATATTCAAGAAATGATAGACTCACTTCAATTTGCAGAAAATGCCGAAAAAATGAAAGCAGGTGAAATGGTGTAAAGCATGTTCTAAAAATTATTTGAAAGAATATGAACTTTATTAAAAAATACAATCATGAATTCATTTTATTGATTGGCTTATTTATTTTATTAATTTCTATTTGGGTTCCAGCTTTTATTGTAACAGGTGATGGAGCATGTCATTTGTATAATGCAAAGATTATTACAGAATTATGGAAAGATGGAAAAGATTCTTTTTTTAGTAATTATTTTGAATTTAATCCGCTATTATCTCCAAATTGGATAGGACATCTGCTCCTTTCTCCTCTTGTATATTTATTTAAAGCTGCTATTGCTGAAAAAATTTTTTTTAGTTTTTATGTTTGTCTTTGGCTGGTTTTTCCTAATTAGAGAAATCAATAAAAATCAATTGTTTTTAATCGGTATCATTTTTTTATTTGTGATGAATCACCCATTGTTTAAGGGTTTTTATAATTTTTCTTTAAGCATAGCGCTATTTGCGTGGCTGTTGTGGAGTTGGATGGTTTTTTTCAGAACACGTATGTTTCGTGATTTAATAATCATTATAATTTTCAGTTTACTCATTTTATTCAGTCATCCTATAGGGTTTTTGTTTTCTTCTTTTTTAGCACTGCTGATTATATCGGGTAAGGAAATATTATGGGGTATTGAAAAAAATAAATTTGCACTTAAGAGACTGTCTAAAATGATTCTTATATGGAGTATGATCAATATCCCTCTTTTGTTTTTTTTAATGACTTTTTCAATAAACATAGGCAATAGAGAACTCGTATTGGCTTTCAATGATAATCTTTCAAAACTTAAAAACATGACTTCTTTTATAAATCTTACCAATAATGAGGCATTTCCGTTATCAATATTAGCCATAGTGATTTTTTGCTCATGTATCATTTCTTTTATTTTCAGACTGATAAAAAGGCGACAGGTTGATTTGTCTGATTTTGTTTTAATTGGCATCATAGGGATGTTAATTTATTACTTTTTTTTTCCTGAAAATTTCCCATGCGACATGATGGAACTTAGGGTTCAAATAATTATTTTTCTTTCAGTCTATCTATATATTATTTTTGTTCCTATACCTGAATTATTTAAAAAATTGCTTACTACTTTTTGTTTCGTTATTTATATAGTTTTAATATCTATCCGAATACCTGCTATGATAAAAATTGGAAAAGCCACTAAAGAAATATATCAATGTTCACATATTATTAAACCTTATTCTACGGTACTATTTTTAGGATATGCACATAATGGCCTTGACGAAAAAGGACAAATGTTAGCAGACAGAAACTGGATTTTTATGCATAGTGCACAATATATAGGTGTTGATAATCCAGTATTATTTATAGATAATTACGAAGCCAATATGAAATATTTTCCATTGCTATGGAAAGAAAAATATAATCCATATAGACACTTAAGCAACAAAGCATGTTTTGAGAATCAAAA